>NZ_JBGLYH010000064.1:0-19186 GCF_041414475.1 Pseudodesulfovibrio karagichevae | reverse complement strand
GGTCTGGGGGAAGGGGAGGAAAGAACCCTTTTCAAAGGGTTTTCCTCCCCTTCCCCCGGCCGCCGGAGGCAAAAAAAATCAAAGGGGGCGGTTTACCGCCCCCTTTGATTATCAGGCTGATGCTCCTCCTCAGGCCGTGGCGAAGCCGAGGATGCGTTTGAGGGGTTTGACCCAGATGAAGCTGAGGAACCAGGCGTAGACGAATACGGTGACGGTGATGATGCTGAACCAGATGATGATGTCCCGGGTAGGCGCATCCAGGGAGAAGGCCGGGACGTAGGCGAAGAGGAACGGCGCCAGGTACAGGAACTTGGCGAACTTGAACGAGGTGAAGGCGGTGCGCCACATGTTGGCCCCGGCGATGGTCGCGCCCGCGAAGGCGGCGATGCAGACCGGCGGGGTGATGTTGGAGTCCTGGGACAGCCAGTAGACGATCATGTGCGCGGCCACCTCGTTGACGCCCAGGTGGGTCAGGGCCGGGACCGCGACCACGGCGGTGATCAGGTAGGCGGCGGTGACCGGCACGCCCATGCCGAGCACGAGCGAGGCCAGGGCGATGAGCACGATGGTCATGACCAGGTTGCCGTGGGCCAGTTCGATGACGATGTCGGCGAAGGTCAGGACCAGGCCGGAGTAGGTCAGCACGCCGATGATGATGCCGATGACGCCCACGGTGGCGCCGATCTTGAGGGAGTTGATGGTCCCCTCGCGCGAGGCGGCCACGAACCCGCCCAGCTCGCTCTTCAGCCCGGCCACGGTCTGCCTACGCCAGGCGAACACGGCGGCCGAGACGATCAGGCCGTAGAGGAGCAGGATGCGCCCGGACAGGAACGGCCGGACGGCTGCGGCGGCTTCTGGGCCGCCGGTCTTGGCGACGAGTTTGACCACCCAGGGGCACAGGACCATGAAGGTCATGATCACGAGCAGGGTCGGATCGATGCGCTGGCCCTCGTCCTTGAAGGACAGGCCGATGCAGGCGGCCAGGCCGACGATGGCCGAGTAACCGGGCGAGTATCCCGCGAGCATGAAGATGGTGATCATGATGAGCGGCAGGGTGTAGAGCCATTCCTTGCGCAGGATCTCCATGGCGCTGAGCTTGTAGCGTTCGCCCACGATGTTGTTCTTCTTGGCCTCGTAGTGGACCATGACGAAGACCGAGAAGAAGTACATGATGGCCGGGAAGATGGCGATGAGCATGATGCGGGAGTAAGGCAGGCCGGTCATTTCGGCCATGATGAAGCCGCCCGCGCCCATGATCGGGGGCATGAACATGCCGCCGATGGAGGCGGCGGGCTCGATGCCGCCCGCCACGTGGGGCTTGAACCCGGCCTTCTTCATCATCGGGATGGTGAAGGTGCCGGTGGACACGGTGTTGGCGATGGCCGAGCCGGAGATGGACCCGAACAGGCCCGACGCGATGACCGAGACCTTGGCTGGGCCGCCGACCTTGTGGCCCACGGCGGCCAGGGGAAAGTCGATGAAGAACCGCTGGGCCCCGCATTTTTCCAGGAAGGCCCCGAAGAGCACGAACAGGATGATGTAGGTGGCCAGGACGTTGGCCATGATGCCGAACACGCCGTCCGAGCGGTAGAAGATGGAGGTGCACAGGTCCGGGAAGCTCGCGCCCGCGTGGGCGATGAGTTCGGGCATGTGCGCGCCGTACATGCCGAACAGGAGCATGAGCACGCCGATGATGACGAAGATGTTGCCGACCACGCGGCGGGCCAGTTCGATGCCCAGCAGCACGCCGATCATGGCCATCCACTTGTCCAGGTCGTTCTCGATGCCGGTGCGGTAGTTGATGGCTTCGAAATTCAGTATCCAGTAGCCCACGGAGACCAGCGAGGCCAGCATGAGCAGGTAGTCGATGATCCGGGTGATCAGGTGCCTGGACTTGTAGAGCAGGAAGACGAGGATATACGTGATGATGACGTAGATGCCCCGGTGATATTGGGTTGCCGCCGGTTCGAAGATGGCCGACCAGGAGTAGAACAGGACCATGGCCACCGACAGGAAGTCAAAGAGGAATTGCTCGAATCTGTTTAATTTTTCGTACATTGCGCGCTCTCGGCCGCCCTGGCGGGCAGCGGTTGGAAAATGGGCCGCGTTGGGCCGGACCGTTCGCCGGACGCCCGTGACGGGAGACCGGACCAGGTTCCGTGCGGGGCGGATCGGTTCGATGCGCGCGGACCCGGCGGCCGGGACCTGGGTACGCCGGGAACGCGCGATACGGGCGGGCCGCGCGGCCCGCCCGTGCACGATGTCGGGAGCGGGGGCCTACTTCAGGACGCCCATTTCCTTCCAGAACTTCACCGCACCGGGGTGCAGGGGAGTCGCTTCGGGATTCACGCCCTTGAGGCCGTCGGCCACGCTCATGGCCTTGAAGGTCTTCTTCTGCTCGACCATGTGCTTGAGGCCCGCTTCGGACCAGATGGCCTTGAGCAGCTGGTAGACGTCCTCGGCCGGCACGTCGGCGTTGGCCACGAGCAGCGCGGAATCGAAGAAGGAGGGGGTGTCGTGGTCCACCCCGCGGTAGGTGCCCGCCGGGATGACCAGCTTGCCGAAGTAGGGATAGGCCTTGAAGTAGCCGGACTTTTCCGCGTCGGCGCCGACGTCGACCAGGTCGATGTCGTTGGTCTGCGCGGCCATGATCACGGCCCCGGACGGGTAGGCGGTCAGCAGCCAGAAGGCGTCGAGCTGTTCGTTGCCGAAGGCCTGGGCCGCGTCGTTGTAGCCCATGGCGTTGCGCTCGATCTTGTCCCAGATGCCCAGGTGGGTGAAGAACCGTTCGCAGTTGGCGAACGCGCCGGAACCGGCGTTGCCCACGCCGACCTTCTTGCCGGCCAGGTCCATGGCGGACTTGATGCCCGAGCCCTTGCGGACGACCAGCTGGGCGGGCGCGCCGTAGAGGTAGCCCACGGTCAGGACGTTCTGGTACGTGTTCGGGTCGCCGGTCAGCTTGCCGTTGCGGCCGAGGTAGACCTCACCCGCGTACACGGTGCCGAAGGCGCAGCGGCCCGCGTTGACCGTGCGCAGGTTTTCGGTGGAGCCGCCCGAGGACTGGGCCTTGATGGAGAAATTGGGGTTGTCCTTGATGGGGCCGAAGACCTGGATGGCGTTGGCGACGATCTGGAACGTACCGCCGGCCGGACCGCCGCCGAACACGTAGCGTTTCTTGGCCTGCGCACTGAAAGACATGCCGAAAACTAGGGCAAGGGCAAAGACCAGGATGTAAATCCGTTTCATGTTTCCTCCTAAGGAACCACAGAAGTTAATGAGGACCGCAACTTTTTTTACCATCCGCATGATCATGCGCGGTAAAACACACCCCCGAGGGGAATACTATTCCACTCGGTATCCTATTGTTGCACAGAACGACAAATATTTCAACGCAATTCTCCGGTGGTGTGGTTCTCACTGCCTGATTTAATTATCTTTTATATAACCGGTTCTTATGTTTCCGGCGGCGGTGGATCCCGGCCGCCCGGGGCTGCGGCGGGGAGGAATACGCCTTTTGACATCCCCCGGCGGTGTGGTACATGCCTCGTCGTCAACGCCCAAGGAGGGTACCCATGTTGGATAAGCTCGTGGTGGTCCTGTTCCGCCCCAAATACCCGGAAAACATCGGCTCCGTGGCCCGCGCCTGCCTGAACATGGGCGTGTCCGAGCTGGTCGTGGTCGATCCGTACAACTTCAACATGGACAAGGCCCTGCCCCTGGCCACGGCCCACGCCCGGCACATCCTCGAATCCGCGCGCATCGTGGACACGCTGGAACAGGCCGTGGACGGCTGCACCGCCGTGTTCGGGACCACGGCCCGCACCGGGGGCTGGCGCAAGGGGATCATGAGCCCGGACACCCTGGCGGGCGTGGTGGACGAGCGGCTGCGCACCGGCGGCCGGGTGGCCGTGGTCTTCGGCCCGGAGGACAAGGGCCTGACCAATGAGGAGACCTCCATCTGCTCAGGCCTGGTGACCATCCCAACCAGCCGCGAGGGCACCTCCCTGAACCTGGCCCAGGCCGTGGTCGTGGTCCTGTACGAGTGCTTCAAGCGCTCCCTGGCCGAACCGTTCACCCCGGACGGCCCGCCCGAGGAGCGGCCGACCACGGTCAAGGAGCAGGAGGCCCTGTTCTCCAATCTCCAGGAGACCCTGCTGTCCATCGACTTCCTCAAGGACGACAACCCGGACTACTGGATGCTCCCGGTGCGCCGCTTCTTCAGCAAGATCAACCTGAAGCGCAACGAGTTCAACTTGCTCATGGGGGTCTGCCGCCAGGTGCGCTGGTTCGTGGACAGGTACGGGCCCGAAGGAAAAGACGGCGCGAAGTAGCGCCCGCCTAGAACCCCGCGAAAATGCCCGCGAAAAAGCCCTGCCGGATTGCGTCCGGCAGGGCTTTTTTCGCGTCGGTCGGGCCGTTCGTCCTATTGGTCCGGGGGGCAGTTGCGACGCGCCCGCTCCAGCTTCTCGCGGGTCTGCTCGGCGGTCTTGTCGGTGCGCTGCTTGAGCAGGTCCTGGGCCAGGCCCGCGCTCATGGGCTCGTGGAAGTAGAAGCCCTGGACGCAGTTGCAGGAGAGGTTGAGCAGGGAGCAGAGCTGCTCCGGTTCCTCCACGCCCTCGGCCACCACGTTGAGGTCCAGGGAATGGCCCAGGGCGATGACCGCCTTGACGATCTCCATGTTCTCCGGGTCGGTGCGCATGCGCGAGATGAAGGTCCGGTCCACCTTGAGGGTGTCCACGGGCAGCTGCTGGAGCTGGGACAGGGAGGAGTAGCCGGTGCCGAAGTCGTCGATGGAGAAGCGCACCCCGGCCTTCCTGAGCCGGTTCAGGATGCGCAGGGAGGACTCGGGGTTGCCCATGATGGAGGACTCGGTGATCTCCAGCTTGAGGCAGGAGGGCGGCAACCCGTACCGCTCCAGGAGCCTGACCACGATCTTGTCCAGGTCGGTGCGCGCGAACTGCTTGCTGGAGAGGTTCACGCACATGAAGATGTCGTCCGCGCCGTCGGTCTCGTTGCGCCATCCGGCCAGGGTCCGCAGGGCCTGTTGCAGGACCCACTCGCCCAGCTCGATGATCAGCCCGGACTCCTCGGCCATGGGGATGAACTCGGCGGGCGGGATGGCCCCCCGGTCCGGGTGGTTCCAGCGGGCCAGGGCCTCGAAGCCGACGACGTCCGATCCGGCCAGGTCCATGATAGGCTGGTAGACCACGTGGAATTCGTCGTTGGTCAACCCGCGCCGCATGTCGTTTTCCAGCGTGAGCTGGTCCACGGCGGTCTCGAGCATGCGCTCGGTGAAGACCTTGAAGCGGTTGCGCCCGGCCTCCTTGGCGCGGTGCATGGCGATGTTGGCGTGCTGGAGCACGTCCGCGGCCTTGCCGTCCACCACCGGGCTTAAGACGATGCCGAAGCTGGCCGTGGTCTGGACCTCGTTGCCGTTGAAGCGGAAGGGCTCGGACAGCCGTCTGCGCACGCGCTTGATGATCCGGATGGCCTCGCCCGGGCTGGACAGCTCGTCCAGGAGCAGGACGAACTCGTCGCCGCCGAACCGCGAGACCGTGTCCAGGAGGCGCATCTCGCCGGTCAGGCGGATGGCCGTCTCGGTCAGGACCATGTCGCCGAAGCGGTGGCCCAGGGAGTCGTTGATGATCTTGAAGCGGTCGAGGTCCAGGAAGACGACGGCGAAGAAGTAGTTCTCGCGGCGCTTGGCCCGGCGCATTGCCTGGCCCAGGCGGTCCAGGCAAAGGGTGCGGTTGGCCAGGTTGGTCAGGGGGTCGTGCAGGGCCTGGTGGCGGAGCTGCTCCTCCATGGCCTTGCGGTCGGTGATGTCGCGGAAGCTCAGGCGCATGCCCAGCGGTTTGCCGCCGATGCCGGACACGGACCGGCCGACCACGCCGAGCCAGCGGGTCTTGCCGTCCGCGGTCAGGATGCGGAAGTCCAGCGAGTCGCCCCGGTCGGAATCGGCCTCCACCAGGTAGGCGTCCCAGGCGTCCTGGTCGTCCCGGAGGACGATCTCGCGGATCAGGCCCGGGGTCTCGAAGAACCGTTCGGGCGGGTAGCCGGTGATCCGCAGGCAGGCCGGGGAGCAGTAGTGGACGGTTCCGTCCGTGCCGACCCAGACCTCCCAGTCGTAGCCGAAGTCCGCGATGGTCCGGTAGCGCTCCTCGCTCTCCTGGAGTACGCGCACGAGCTTTTCCCGCTGGCCCTGGATTTGGGCCTTCTTCTTTTCGATGATGCCTGCCTGGCGGATGACGTACAGGGAGAGCAGGGCGCTGAGCAGCAGAATGCCCAGGAAGATCAAGGCCACGTGGTTGCGGTACACGCTGATTTCGGAGTGCACGTCGTCCGTGTACAGCCCGGTGCCGATGACCCAGCCCCAGGGGGCGAACAGGCGCACGTGGGACAGCTTGCGGGCGATGCGGTCGGGCCGGTCCTGCCACTGCCAGTAGTAGTCCACGAAGGCGTCCTGGGTCTTCTTGGCCGCCTGCACGAACTCCATGAAAACCCGCTTGCCCTCCTTGTCCCGGTAGTCGGTCAGGTCCTGGCCGTCCAGGTCGGACCGGTACGGGTGCATGATCATGCGCGGGGTCAGGTCCGTGATCCAGAAGTAGTCCTTGGCGTCCGGTCCGTAGCGTGTCTCCTTGACGAACTCCGCGCCGAGCCGCTTGGCGTAATCCAGGGTGATTTCGCCCCGCTCGGCCATCTCGTTCAGGTGGGCCAGGGTGCCGACCACGGTGTCCGTGATCTCCACGACCTTTTCCTTCTGGGCGTGGAGCAGGGCCTCCTGGATGGAAGGCAGGAGATACAGGAAGATGGAACCGGCGAAGAGCAGCAGCATCATCGCCGAGGGCAGCAGGACCCTGGTGGGGGCGTATTTGAGGTAGTGCGCGGTCTTGTCCTGCACCATGTTCACGGGCCGTCCTGTTCAGAGTGTCTGATAATCGCACTCTCCATATAGCGTAGAACCGGGAAAAAAGGAAACAGGTTAGAGCGGTTGTTTTCATCCCGCCCTGATCGGTTCGATCGGGAGGGGGAAATCAGTACGGGAAGAGGGGCGCGCGGACCACGGTGACCTGGTTCCGGCCGCCGTTCTTGGACGCGGCCAGGCCGGACTGGAGGCGCTGCATGAAGCTCTCGGCGCTGTCGTCCTCCTCGGCCTGGGCCACGCCCAGGGAGAGGAACACGCGGATCTTGCCGCCGAAGATCTTGTGGCCCACGAGCATGCGCAGCTTTTCGGCCACGATGGCGGCCCGGTCGATGTCGGTGTGCGGGCAGAGGATGATGAACTTGCCGCCGTGCCAGCGGAACAGGAAGTCGTTGGTCCGCAGCTTCGTGTTCAGGAAGTGGGCCAGGTTGGCCAGGAGGCGGTCCCCGGCGGAGTAGCCGTGGGCCTGATTGATGGTCCGGAACCCGTCCAGGTCGAGCATGATCCCGGACAGGTCCAGGCCGTAGCGCCGGACGTTGCCCAGCTCCCGGGTCATGATCTCCTCGAACTTGCCCCGGTTGTAGGCCTGGGTCAGGGCGTCCAGGACCGTCAGGCGCTCCAGCTGTTCGGCCAGCTCTTCGGCCCGGTCCGCGTCCCGTCCCATGCGGGCCAGGACCTTCTTGCCCACGAGCAGCCCCTGGGCCGCGAGGACGAAGAACCCGGCCACCATGCACAGGTAGGCCAGCTGCATGAGCCGGGCGTGGTCCCCGGCCGGATTGAGGCGCAGCGTGTAGACCATCCCGAAGCAGACGCACAGCAGCGCGGCCAGGGCCAGGATGCTCGCGGCGTACAACGCCTTGTAGCGCGACTTCAGTCTGTTGGGAGCGGAGCGGTCCGTGGTCATGCGGGATGTCGGCCTATTTCAGGACGCCCTCGTAAGTGTAGTAGAGGCTGCCGGTGTCCTTGTCGTTGTCGTAGTCCAACTCGATGGAGAAGTCCGGCCACATCCAGCCGTAGCGGAAGCCGATGCCCCGGCCCGCGCCGTAGCGCTGCATGAGCATGTCCTTGAGGAAGAACTGGTTGACCCTGCCCTTGTAGGCGATGCCCACGCGGTAGAGCTTGTCCTTGTTGAAGTAGTAGGCCACGGACATGATCTCGGCCTTGCCGAAGGTCATGGACTCGTCGCGTTTGAAGTAGGTGTTCTGGAAACCCGGTTCCTGAACCGGAACCAGCCCCTCGGTCTTGGACAGAAGGGTGCCCCAGGCCAGGCCTCGGAAGCCGGTGGGGTGGGGGGCCTGGACATAGTCGGAGGCCAGGGCCGGGACGGCCGCGGCCGTCAGCACGATCAGCATTGTCAGGGCGCGCAGTGTGTTCATTGCCGGTATCTTCTCTCCGGAGTGAGGGTATGGAAACATCCAGACTGAAAGCATTGTACGGATTTACAGGTGAAAAGCAAGAAGCGGGATGACCCCGTTTCCTTCCGCCGCAGGCTCGCGCCGCGCTGGTCCGCCGCTTTCGGGGGCCGACTGCGGATTGTCAGCCCACGACCGGATGTGGTATCGGATGGCAAGCGAAGGAGACGCCCATGAAACGATTGGCAGCATTCGCCCTGGTCCTGGCCCTTTTCGCGTGCAGCGGCCAAGGCCCCGAGGCCAAGCGCCTCGAGGCCCTGGAGGCCGAGGTCAAGGCCCTGCGGCAGGAGGCCGGGGAGCGCGAGAAGGCGTTCCAGGAGGAGCTTGCCCAGGTGCGCAAGAACCTTGAGGACATCCGTTCGCTGCTCGAAAATGGGGCCGGCCGCGACACGGCAGGCGGGGCCGCCGAATCCGGCGCGCCCACGGACAAGGAGCTGGACGACAAGGCCAAGTCCTTTGTGGGCGAGAACCTCGACCGGCTCATGGAACTGACCCGCAAGCTCCTGGACAAGATGGAGTCCGAGTTGGACGACAAGCCCCAGGCAACCGAGGAACCGCCCGTCAAGGGCGACCAAATCTGATGGAGACGATTCGATGAGGACATATATGAAATGGCCGCTGACGGCGGCCCTGCTTCTGGCCGTGGCCCTGGCCGCGGGCTGCGCCGCCGGCAACGCCATCAAGCTGAAATACGCGCTGATTTCCACCGATACGCCGTGCGTCGGCGACATCACGGTCTTCCGCTTCGAGGACAAGCGCCCTGTCTCCGCACTGGGCAAGACCACGGACAATGAGGCCATCACCTCCCTGTCCGACGTGGCCGAGTGGGTCGGCTGGGCCCTGTTCGACGAATTGGAGAACGCCGGATGCAAGCCCAAGTACCGGACCGCCATCATCGCCCCGGACGACGAACTGGTCGTCACCGGCCAGGTCCTGGAGCTGACCCTGAACCAGACCGGCGTGACCACCTACAAGGGCCGCATTTCGGTGCGCATCGAGGTCTCCCGAGGCGGGCAGACCCTGCACGCCGAGAAGTACACCAGCGAGGTGGAGGATGTGGTCGTGCCCGGTTATTCCTCGGAGTCCGACATCCTGGCCGAGGCCCTGCGCGGGGTCATGTACGAGGCCATTCCGGCCATCGCCGAGGCGGCCAAGAAGTAGTCCGGCCGCGCCCGTTTTTCCCGGTTCACCGGGTCTCTAGCCCCCTCTGAGGAGCATCTATGTTTGCCGACAAGGATATCTGCAAGCGCTGCGGCGCGTGCCTGGACGAGTGCCCGTTCGACCTCATCGTCGAGGACGGCGAGGGCTTTCCCAAGCTCCGGCCCGCAGCGAAGAAGACGTGCATCAACTGCGGCCACTGCGTGGCCGTCTGCCCGGTGGGGGCCGTGACCCTGCCCGAGATGCCCGCCGTGACCGCCGGTCTGGCCCCGGCCCAGTGCGCCATGTTCGACCGAAGCCCCAAGCTGACCCCGGCCCAGGCCGACCAGTTCCTGTCCGGGCGGCGCTCGGTGCGCACCTACCGCGACAAGGTCGTGCCCGAGGAGGTCCTGACCCATCTCTTTTCCGTGTCCTCGTTCGCGCCCAGCGCCAAGAACGGCCAGCCCGCGCAGTGGATCGTCACCCGCACGCCCCAGGCCACCCGCCGCCTGGCGGGCATGACCGTGGAGTACATGGCCACCAACTCGATCATGCCCGGCGTGGTCAAGAACTGGGAGCGCGGCGTGGACAAGATCCTGCACGGCGCGCCCCACGTGGCCGTGGCCCACGCCCCGGAGGACGGCTTCAATCCGGCCGAGGATTGCGCCCTGGCCGCCGCCTACCTCGAACTCGCGGCCCACGCCCACGGCCTGGGCGCCTGCTGGGCCGGCTTCCTCATGGAGGTCGCCGAGGGCTGCTGCAACATCAGAAGGGAATTGGGCATCCCCGAAGGCCACGGCGTCTATGCTGCCTTGATGCTGGGATATCCGAAGTACCGCTACAGGCGCATCCCCACCCGGCGCACCGTCGAGATCGACTGGCTGGAGTAGCGGGGGGCGGAAGCCTTGTGCCAGCGCTGTAAAAGAGCCGCTGCCGAGTGCTGACGCACCCGATTCGCTCCAGTCTTTGGCCGTGCGTCCACCTTGCAGAAAGGCAAGTGCCGCGCCCGATGCAGTATCGGGCGCGGCACTTGCCTTTCTGTGGAGATGTTTTCCTTCCCCCCCTCTTTGGAACGCTTTCGGGGCGTCCACGCCCCGAACCGCGGCTCTCCGCGCTCTGGATAGGTTCGGAAGAGTGGGTCAGCTGTGCATTTTCCGAGGGTCCGCCTGATCGCAGCGTACTCCCTGAACGTGAGGATCAGGCAGGCCCTCGGAAAATGTGCAGATGGCCCGCTATCCCGAGCCGCTGAGTCTTCGGGCGCAAAAAAAAGGCCCCTGACGGGGCCCCAACTAACGCGGTCGCTCGGACTAGATGTCGAGCAGCGCAGCCTTGATGTTCTTGCGTCCGAACTCCTTGGCTCTCGACTCGTCCCACATGAAGATGTCGATGCGCTGATGGTAACGCTTGTTCATGAGGTCGTTGATCTCGAAGATGCCGAGGCCCTCGATGCGGACCTTGCGGCCGAAGACCCAGCCCTGGTCGAAGAGGTCGCGGGAAACGGCGATGGTGCCGGAGCGGACCTTGCGCATGGAGGCGGCGATGAGCGGATCCTCGTCGCATTGATCGGTGGAGGGATTGTAGGCGGTCACGGTGACCGTCCGTACCGGGGACATGTTCTTGGCCTTTTGCAGGAGGCGGGCCTCCTCGACCATGATCTTGCGCGCCGCTGCGGTCTTTTCGACCAGCTCGAGGCGGTGGGTCAGGTCGTCGATCTTCTGCTGCTTGACGACCACAACCACCGCCATGATCACCAGGGTCGCGCACAGGACCGGGGTGACGGTGTAGTTGAAGAGTATTCGCATAAGGATTGCTCCTTGTTGTTTAAGGTCCGAGGCATATAATGACCGCCCAAAACCTTGTCAACGCCTAAGACTTTTCGATGCAGGGCGCACGCTGTGGCGCTGTTATTCACTGAATTTACACGACAATCTGTGCCATCGGGCTCTCGATGCGGAGGGCCCATCGGGAGAGACGCCTGGAATAACAGCGCCTTGCGGCAGGTGCATTTTTGCCCATTAAATTATTTCTTGATATAGAATATCGCTTTGAATATAGTGAACGCGAAAATGAACGGTGTTGCGCATTTTATCAAGGATACAAATGGATTCGACGACTTTCAGAGTGCTTCCGGTGGACCGGGGGGAAGCCTGCCTGCTGACCTCGCGCCGGGGGGCGTATCTCTTTGACGGGGGCAGCCTGGCCGGGAATCTGCCCCGGCTGCTCCGGGAGCGGCGGGTCGGCAGATTGCGGGCCGTGGTGTGCACGTCCGCGTCGGCCGGGCGGCTCGGGGGCATCCTGGATCTCATGGACAGCGGCTATCCGGTGGGCGAGTACTGGCTGCCGGAGGGGCTGCGCGACCTGGCCCTGGCGGCGAGCGGGTTCGACGGCGGGTTTCCGGACTGGCTGATCCGGTGCGGCTGGCCCGTGCCGGTGGAGGCCTCCTTTCCCGTGCCCGGCACCCTGCCGCCGGTCGGTGGTGGCCATCCCCTGGCCGCCGGTGCGAAGCTGGCCCTGCTCGGGGCGGCCGCGTGCACGGGCCGGTTGCCGTCCCGGCCCCGGCCGATGACGCCGCCCGCGACCTTCTCGGCGGTGGCGGAGCTGCTCCTGGAGCGGGCGGCGGGCTCAATCGGAGGCGACCTCCTGCCGCTCTGCCTGGATGCTCTGGCACGGGACGCGGCCGGCGGGCCCGAGGCGCGGGCCGTGCTCTGCGGCAGGCTGCTGACCCACCAGACCGAGGGGCTGGCCGTGTCCCGCCGCCGGGTGGCCCGTGAGGTGGCCGGGACCCTGGCCCTGGCCGTGGCCGCCGAGGGGCTGCTGGCCCGGGGCGGTGTCCGGGTGCGCTGGTTCCGGCAGACCGGACGGCTGGAGGAGCATCTGGTGCCCCGGCACCCGGTCATGTGCCTGAACGGCCTGCCCGCGCCCGACGGGCCCGGCTCGCCGGGCCGCGTGTCGGCGGCGGGCCTGTTACAGGCGGTCCGGCGGCTGAACGCGCCCGCCACCGGCCTGGCTTTCCGCTACGGCGACGCGGACTGCGGCGCGCTGATCTGCGGCAACTCGGCCCTCGCCTTTCTGGGGCGGCGGGCGGCCCTGCCCCTGACCCGGCCCACGGTGATCACGGCCCCGCAACAGGGCGGCCCGGGCGGGGAGGAGGCCTACGGACGCATCCGGTCCGCCGATCCCTCGGCCGACGTGTGGGTGCGCTCGCACGATTCGCCCGCCCGGCGGGTGGCCGAAGGGTTTCGGCGGCAAGCGGTCCGCTGCTGCCTGCGCGACTGCCGGGACAGGACCGTGTGGGAGATTCTGCTCGCCTTTGACCGGGGCCGGTGGAAGCGGCGGCCGGACGGCGCCTGTACCTGTGTTTGAGGCTGTTTTCGCCTGTTCTGGCCTCTCTGGGGCGGGAAAAGGCCTTTTCAACCCCTTTCGCGGATGGTAGATTGAAAAATCTAATGGAACCGAAGGGGGGAACAATGACGCGGGATTTGTTCGACACCGATCAGTTCCTGTCCAGCCTGGCGTATGACCGGGAGCTGGCCATGGAGCTCATCGATGCCTTTCTTGAGGATTGTCCGAGACGCGTGGCGGAGTTGACTATGGCCCTGGATGACGGGGATATCATCCAGGGAACCAAGCTGGCCCATTCCCTCAAGGGAATGTGCGGCGTGGTCCGAGCCGACGAACTGGGCCGATTGGCCCTGGAAATGGAACACGCCGGGCGCAACGGGAACCTGGAACTTGTGCGCGACCGGCTGGGCATGTTCACCGGGAACCTGGACCAGGTCCGGGATCTCATGGTCCTTTTCCGGGACAACGGCTGAACCGGTAGCCGAAACAAAAAAAGGCCTGTCCTCCATGTGGAGGACAGGCCTTTTCGTGTCTGCGGGAGAGCGGCTACTCGGCGGCCTTCTTGGCCTCGGGCGCGGCCTTGGCGTCGTCCTCGGCGGCCGGGGCGGCCTTTTCGGCAGCCGGAGCGGCCTGCTCGGCGGCCGGGGCTTCGGCCTTGGGCGCTTCAGGCAGGGAGAAGTCCATGGTCACCGCGTTCATGGCGGCCTCGATGTCCTTGGTGATGTCCACGGCTTCGCTGGACGCGATCACGGCCTGCTTGCTCAGGATCAGGGACAGGCCCTTTTCCTTGCGGTAGTTCTCCAGGATCTCGTTGAACTTGGCGTCGACCATGGCGACCACGCGCTGCTGCTCGGCGTTCATGGTGTTCTGCAGTTCGCCCATGGCCAGCTTGTAGGCGGCCACGGTCTCTTCGGTCTGGTTGGCCTGCATGGCCTTGTAGGCGGCTTCGGCTTTCTGCTGCAAGGGCTTGCCCATCTCCTGGAGGTGGGCCATGGCCTCGGTGGCCAGCTTGTTTTCCTTGAAGGCGGCAGCCTCGTCCACAACGCCGACCTTGACCGACGGCTCCTGGTTGCAGGCGCTCAGGCCCAAGGCCAGGATGGCGACGAAGAGCAGGGGAAGAATCCGTTTCATTACTATATCTCCATTGTTTCGTTTGAAGTCACTCTGATCGCGAAGTCGCGCAAGCCTACGCGCGCCGCCGGTATCTGGCAAGGGAAAGATCGGTCGGCCCGGTTCCTCGCCCGCCCGCGTCGAGGCCTTGGCCTGGGTCGAGAAAAGGGCGGTCCGACACGCGCTCCGGCAGGATGTGCCGCGTCCGGAGCTTCGCTTACTCTTCGGAAACATGAAGTTTTCTTAATGGCACACCCCTTGCTCTTTACACTTCCGAGAAGGCGTCGGGAATTTATTGCCGGGAATGGGTATCCCGGTGGTTCCCGCGAATCCGGCAGCGCCGGATCGGAGGAAGTATGAGTTTTGGAAGCATGTATGTGGGCGCCACAGGCGTGATAGCCCACAGCCAGGGCATGCAGGTCCTGGCCAACAACCTGGCCAACGTCGACACCGTCGGCTACAAGCGCTCGAACATCCTGTTCGGCGACTTGATGAGCCAACAGGTGGCCTCGGGCAGCGCCAAGTACGACTCGGAAGCCATGCGCATCAGCCAGATGGGCATGGGCGTGGGCGTGTCCGCGATCCGGGGCATCTTCACCGACGGCCCCCTGTCCTCGTCCACGACATCCACGGACCTGGCCCTGACGGGACAGGGCTTTTTCGGGGTGACCGATTCCTCGGGAGCCATCCGTTACACCCGGGCCGGGGGGTTCCGTTTCGACAACGAGGCCTACCTGGTCAATCCGCAGGGATACCGGTTGCAGGGGTTCGCCTACAATCAGGATACCAAGACCTGGGACACCGCCGTGTCCGACATACAGCTGCCCTACGAGGACATCGTCGTGGACGGCAAGTCCGCTCGCGTGGTCCGCTCCGAACCCCGGGCGACCTCCTCTATCGAGATTGTCACCCAGCTCGACCACTCGGCCACCAGCCAGATTTCCAGCCAGAACAACCCGTTCTTCGCCATGCTCGAGGCGTACAACGCCAACCAGAGCAACGCGGGTTCGCCGTTCGGCAGCGACCGGCCGCAGTATTCCACCTCCATGGACGTGTACGACGAGTTCGGCAACAGCCATAAAATGACCATCTATTTCGACCCGGTGTCCACCACGAACCTGTCCAACGCCACGCCTGGCTACACTTACTGGGAGTACCTCATCGCCATGCCCGGGGAGTCGGACGGCTCGGAGGCCTACGGCACCTCGGCGGCCGGGCTGGCCGGGATGGGGGTCCTGACCTTCAACGACCGGGGGGTGCTGATCAACCAGTCGGCCTACACCCTGGATCCCTCGGCCGCCTCGGGGGCGGGGGGGACCAGCCTCTCCTCCTGGGTCCCGGCGACCTTCAGCGAGGACGGCCTGCCCCAGTTCAACTACGCCTTCGGCAGCAACGGTGCGGCCTTCGGCGAGACCAGCTCCATCAGCTATGATTTCGGCCTCAACTCCACCAGCGGTTCCTGGCGCTCCAGCGGAGGAGGCTCGGCCGCGTCCATCGGCAACCGGGTGGACCTGCTGCCCGAGATGGACAACATGACCCGCGACGCCCGTGTGACCACCAGCTACACAAAGCCGTCCGCCACCCTCTACCATATCCAGGACGGCTACGCCTGGGGGTACCTCAACAGCGTCAGCGTGGACGCGGATGGCGTCATGACCGGCCACTACTCCAACGGCCAGGACGAGGAGCTGTACAAGGTGGCCGTGTACAAGTTCAACAGCCCGTGGGGGCTCAAGCGCGACGGCGGGACCAATTTCCTGGCCACCGACGCCTCGGGCGAGGCCATGCTCGGCACGGCCGGGGAGCGGGGGCGCGGGAGCATCAACCAGAATTCCCTGGAGGAGAGCAACGTGGACATGGCCAAGGAGTTCGCCAACATGATCGTCACCCAGCGCGGCTACCAGGCCAACACCAAGGTCATCACCACAGCGGACACGGTCCTGAACACGCTCATCTCGGTCAAGCGCTAGTCTCTTCCGCAGCATCGCCTTTCGGGGCGCTGTCCGGCCGGTCCGGGCAGCGCCCTTTTTTGCGCCTCGCCTTGAATTCCCCCGGCAAACCGGATAGTCAGAGCAAGATTTCTCAACAAGGAGCATGCCGTGACGGAAACACGCGACGACCGCAGCCCCGAAGCCGTCCTGGACCTGGTCCGGGAGGTGGAGCGGGAGGCCCCCGGCGGGGCCGAAGCGCTATACATGGCCGCCATGCTGGCCGACGCCCCCCTACCCTACGATTTCGCCCTGTCCGTGGACGGCACCCCGCACAACCCGGCCCTGGTCAACCCGGCCGCCGCCTTTTTCGCGGCCACGGCCCTCATGGATCCGCTGGTGGGCCGCGACCTGGTCGTAGCCGACGCGGACCACCAGGTCTTCGCCCTGCCGCCCGGGGTGCGCGACGCCCTGCGCGGATCGCTCGACCGCGAGCAGGCCGCCGAGTGGGCAGGCCGGGCCGTGTACGCCCTGAACCTGGCCCTGCCCGACGCCGACCCGCAGAACTGGCCCCTGGTCGAGTGGCTCATGCCCCACGTCCTGGCCTGCCGCGACCTGGCCGCCGACCTCGGGGTGAACACCGCCGCCGCCAACCGGGTCCTGCACCAGACCGGCTTCTCCCTCTACTACCAGCGCCGCCACCAGGAGGCCGCCGAGCTCCTGGAAGCGGCCATGGCCGTGGACGTGGCCCTCAAGGGCGGACGCCATCCGGACATCGCCGCCGACCTCGAAGGACTGGCCACGGTCTACTGGGCCGGGCAGGACCTGGCCCGCGCCGAGGCCGCGTTCAACGCCTGCCTGGAACTGCAACGCGAGATCTTCACCGAGAACAACCCGGCCACGGCCCCGGTCCTGAACGGGCTGGCCATGGTCAGGCAGGCGCGCGGCGACCTGGCCGGGGCCGAGACCGTCCTGAACGAGTGCCTGGCCGTGCTCCGCGCCTCCAACGAGGAACGCCACCCGGCGGCCGCCTCCTGCCTGCACAACCTGGCCCTGCTCATGGACGCCCTGGACCGCCCGGAAGAGGGGCTGAAGCGCGCCCTGGAGAGCCTGGAGCTGACCACCGCCCTGTACGGCGAGCACCACCCGGAGACTGCGGCGAGCCACAACCTGGCCGGGCTGCTCTTCGAGCGGCTGGGCGAGGACCCCGAGGCCGAGGCCCATTTCCGCAGGAGCCTGTCCATCCGCAGCAGCGCCTACGGCGAGGACCATCCCGAGACCGGCCAGGCCCTGTGCAACCTGGCCCTGTTCCTGGACAGCCGGGGCCGGACCGAAGAAGCCTTCGACTGTTTCGAGCGCGGGTTCGCCGCCTACGAGCGTTCGCTCGAGCCGGGCCATCCGTACATGGAGGATGGGCTGGACAACCTGGTCTCATTCCTGGAACGGACCGCGTCCTCGGATTCGCCCCTGCGCGAACGGGCCGAGGCGCGCCTCAAACTGATCGTGGAGAAAGCGGGCTAGCCATGCATCCGATACTTGCCGTGGGACTGGGGGAAATCCTCTGGGACGTGCTGCCCCGGACCCGTCTGCTGGGCGGCGCGCCCGCCAACTTCGCCTATCACGTCAACGCCCTGGGCGGGGCCGGGGTGCCCGTGTCCCGCGTGGGGGACGACGACCTGGGCCGCGAGGCCCTGTCCCTGCTCGTCTGCCTGGGGCTGAACATCGACGCCGTGTCCCTGGACGAGGACCATCCCACCGGCACGGTGGACGCCCGCGTGGATGCGGACGGCGTGGCCACCTACGTCTTCCCGGACGACGTGGCCTGGGATTTCCTGACCCTGGACCAGTCCGCCCTGACCCTGGCCGCCAACGCGGACGTCGTCTGCTTCGGCTCCCTGGCCCAGCGCGGCGAGGTCTCCCGCCGGGCCGTCCATCATTTCCTGGCCGCGACGAAAAAAGGGCTCAAAATTTTCGACATCAACCTGCGCCAGGACTTCTACTCCGCCGAGATCCTGGCCGCCTCCATGGACGCGGCCGACGTGCTCAAGATCAACGACGCGGAACTCGACGTCGTGACCGGCCTGTTCTCCCTGCCCCAAGGTGAACAGCCCGCCCTGCGCGCCCTCATGGAGCGCCACGACCTCGACCTCGCGGTCCTGACCCGGGGCGACAAGGGCAGCCTGCTCCTGTCCCCGGACACGGTCTCGGACCTGCCCGGCGAACCGGTCGAGGTGGTGGACACCATCGGGGCCGGGGACGCCTTCACCGCAGCCCTGGCGCTCGGCCACCTCAAGCAGTGGCCCCTGGACGAGATCAACCGCTACGCCGCCAAGGTCGCGGCCCACGTCTGCTCACAGCCCGGGGCCATGCCCGAGATGCCCCGGAAATTGCGGCTGGCGTAGGCGGCCTCCGAGAGCGGGGTTGCGGGCGTTGGGGTTGGAGGGGCTCCGAATTTTTCTCTCGTAACTCATCCTCGAATTTGTCGTCAGGCGGCCTGGCTCGGGCGGATGCGTGGACGATACTTGCATCCGGTGCGCAGATTGTGGGCGTGGTGATCGTACTTCTTGTGAAAAAACCAATGAATCCGGATTGGTTCTCGTGGCACGGGCTATGCTCATGTCTGGACGAGATCAAGGCCGAACGGCCGAATATGTGAACAGGCCGTGAGGCTGCAAGGAGGATGAAGCCATGAAGACCACCCTGATGAAGACCGTAATATCGTTGGTGTTGATGCTGTCCCTGCTGGCGGGCTGCCAGACCACCCGGGCGCAGAACGCCGCCGGGATCGGCACCCTGGCCGGGGCCACCCTGGGCGCGTTGACCTTCAAGAACAAGATTTCCGGCGCGGCCATCGGTGCGGGCGTAGGCCTGCTCGCGGGCTATATCGTGGGCAACGAGATGGAAAAGGCCGACCGTGCGCAGCTGTCCAATACCCTCGAGACCACGCCGTCCGGCTACGCCAACGAATGGGTCAACCCCGATACCCGCACCCGCTACGAAGCCATTCCCGAGCCGCCGCGCCAATACAACGACGGCCGCGTGGAACGCGACGTGACCATCAAGGCCCGCATGGCCGACGGCTCCACCCAGACCGTCTACGCCAAGGCCTACCGCCAACCCGACGGCTCCTGGCAACTCGTCCAGTAACCGGGGGGGTGTTGCCTCCGGCGGCCGGGGGAAGGGGAGAGGGGAACCCTTTGGAAAGGGTTTCCCTGTGCAACCGGAAACATGGGTAACACTTCTGCCCGGGTACATGGGTAACACTTTTATTGTTCGTCCACCGGTTCCGGGGGCCTGATCAGGCCCCCGGAACCGGTGGCGGGCAGGACGCCGAG
>NZ_JBGLYH010000063.1:0-19220 GCF_041414475.1 Pseudodesulfovibrio karagichevae | reverse complement strand
GGATGGGGGGCTGGGGGAAGGGGAAGGAAAAGCCCTTTTCAAAGGGTTTTCCTTCCCCTTCCCCCAGCCGCCGGAGGCATTCCTAGCCTAGCTTTTCTTCGAGCGACGGATCGAGGTCGACGCGGAGGGTGCCGAGTTTGCGGTCAACGGCGACCTGGCCGAGGTTGAACCCTTTGACTTTGCGCACGTCCTTGACCAGGGCGTACATGACGTCGGCCTTGCCGTCGTCCTTGCGGTAGCTCTTGAGTCCGCAGAGGATGGCGGCCTGGGTCAGGGAGGATTCGGGCACGTCCTGGCCGGGGTGGTCGCGTTTGAGGATGACGTGCGAGCTGGGGCCGTCCTCCACGTGGAACCAGTAGTCGAAGGGCGAGGCCGCCTGGCTGAGCATGTGGTGGTTGGCGCTTTTGTTCTTGCCCCGGATGACGGTGAACCCGTCGCCGGTGCGGAACAGACGCACGGCCAGGCCCCGGAACCGTTTGGGCAGGGCGGCCGGGCCTTCGGGCTCAGGGCTTCCCTGGGGCAGCGAGGCCGGGTGCAGTTCGAGGGTGCCGTCCTCGGCCTGGGCGAGCTGGGCCAGAAGTTCCCGGCGGCGGCGCTCCACGTGCGGGAATCCGCGCTGGGCCTTGGCCGCCAGTTTGAAATAGTGCTCCATGTTCTCGGTGGGCGAGAGGAACGGATTCAGCGATACGGCCATGGGCCCGTGCACCGGGTGGGTGACGTCCACGGATTCGAGCCCTTCCATGCCCTTGAAGCGGTAGAGCTCTGCCTGGAGCGCCTCGGCCTTGACCTGCTCGGCGGCAAGGGCTTCGAGGCGGGCCTGTTCCTGGTCCAGGCTGGCGAGGTTGCGCTTGAGTTTCTTGCGCGCGCGTTTGAGCTGGATGGTCTGGGCCTTGTCCTCCTCCATGTCGAGCAGGGGGAAGAGGGTGCGTTCGCCGTAGGCGCGGGCCGCATCCAGGGCCGAGTGGAAAATCTCGTCGTCCCTGCCGGACGGCCAGGCCGTGGGCGGCGTCCAGTCGTCGCCGGACCGGCCGAGGTGGAAAACGTCCGCCGAGGCCGTGGCCACCTGAAAATAGAGGGCATGGGCGTCCTCTACGGGCAGCCCGGCCAGCACCTTGCGCAGGGGCGGGGAAATGTGCGGATACTCGCGCCAGATCTCCGGGTCTTCCAGGACGTCTTCGAGGGCGGGCCACTCGGGCTCATGGGCGAAGGAGAGGGGCAGCTCGTCGGCCAGGGTCATGCCGGTGCGGCAGTCGAGAATGAGGAAGGTTTTGCCGTCCGGGTCGGTGCGCGGGGTGAGCTCCAGCGCGAGGCACAGGTTGGGCCAGTCGGTGTGCGCTGCCAGAATTTTGCGGTTTCGCAGCCGCTTGCGGAACCACATGGCCATGGCCGGGGCGGTCTGCGGATTGACCGGCTTGACCGGGGAAAGAAATAGATGGCCCGCCGATTTGGCGGGCCTGAAGATCAGGTGAAGGGGTTCGCCCGTGTTCTGGATGGCCAGCACCCAGACGCCCGGGGCCGGGCCGAATATCTTGTCTATTCGGCGACCTGCGAGGGTGGACGAAAGTTCCGCGCTCAGGAAGCGGAAGAAATTGGCTTCCATGGCCGTCTCCGTCCAGGTGAAGCCGGTCGGCTAGTCGCCGCGGACGGCCTCGTCTTCTTCCTGTTTGCTTTTGCAGTTGATGCACAGCGTGGTCATGGGACGCGCCTTGAGACGGGCAGTGGAGATATCGTCGCCGCATTCCTGGCAGATGCCGAATTCGCCGTCCTCGATGCGGTTGATGGCCTGCTGAATCTTCTTGATCAGCTTGCGTTCGCGGTCGCGCAGACGCAGGGTGAAGGCGCGGTCGCTTTCGGCCGTGGCACGGTCCGCCGGATCGGCATAGATTTCGCCCGATTCGGTCATGTCCTCGATAGTCGCCTCGCTTTTCTTGAGGATGTCATCAAGCATGCCGTCCAGGGTTTCCTTGAAGTACTTCAGATCGTTCGCTTCCATATTAACCTCCCCCTCTGAGAGTGAGCAGTCTGTTGAGGAGCTAAGGGTGCAACCCCTTTTCTACTGAATTAAAGCGCGTTGGTATACCAAAAAGGCCCAAAAAGTAAAGTCTTTCCATTAGGCCAAAAATTCCAGGGAGTTCATGTCTCCCTGAAATTCAAAAAAAAATAAAATCCGCTTGACACCTGAGAGGGGCGTGGGTAAACAGTGGTTCGCTTTTGAGGGCGGGAATAACTCAGTGGTAGAGTGCAACCTTGCCAAGGTTGAAGTCGCGGGTTCAAATCCCGTTTCCCGCTCCAAAACGACGGCGACATAGCCAAGTGGTAAGGCAGAGGTCTGCAAAACCTCCATTCTCCGGTTCAAATCCGGATGTCGCCTCCACTCGGCGGGAATAACTCAGTGGTAGAGTGCAACCTTGCCAAGGTTGAAGTCGCGGGTTCAAATCCCGTTTCCCGCTCCAGCTAATTAAGCCGGTCTCCGCGAGAGACCGGCTTTTTTAGGGGAGCCCAAGCCGCCGAACACCACGCGGGAATAACTCAGTGGTAGAGTGCAACCTTGCCAAGGTTGAAGTCGCGGGTTCAAATCCCGTTTCCCGCTCCAGAAACGATCAGGCCGGTCTCGTCGAGATCGGCCTTTTTCGTGCCCGGTGCATTTCTTTACCCTCGCGATATCATTAGCCTATCAAGAAAATATGACTTTTGTGCGCCGTTTTGCGCACGCCCGGTATGGTCCGTGCAGATATGGGCAGGACGGCAACAATTTCCCGAAACCGCGACCGTTCGGACAACCATGAGCAAGACGAGCATACCCCACATATTCGACCCGGCGCACGGCCCCGTTTCCGGAGGCCTGATCGGTTCGCCCCTGGCCTCGGCGGGCATCCAGGCACGGAACTTCACGGCCATGGTCGGCATCCCGGCTCCGGCCATCGCCCCGGATTTCTACACGCCCGACGCTCTGGTTTCGGATGTGGAGCGGCTGTGCGACCCGGGCGAGCCCGTGTCCGACACCCGGCTGCTCAACGTGGCCGTGAAATACTTCTTCGCCTACGTGCACGAGGACGCCCACCGCGACCCCGTGCCCTACGGCGAACTGGCTGGACTGTTTGAGCAGTTCTCGCGCCACCAGTCCATGAACGAGCCGGGCGACGACATCGAGGTCATGAACCGGCTTCGCATGTGGTCCTCGGTGCTCCGCGTGCTGGCCGACGCCCCCCGCGCGGCCCACGTCATGCGGGCGGTCCTGGCCCAGGCGGAGACCTCCCCGGGCTGCGGCCCGTTCGTGGGCGTGGACATCGGGGCCGGGACCGGCATCATGCTCCTGGCCCTCCAGATCCTGGCCCGGCGCAGCGGCTTTTCGGACATCCAGACCCTGGGCTATCAGTGCGACCCGGTCTCCGGGGAACGGACCCACGATCTGGTCCATTCCCTCGGCGCGGGGTCCGTCATGCTCGTCGATCCAACCCGGCCCAACGCCTTCGGCCTGGTCCGGGGCCGGGCGGTCAACTTCGTGGCCAACGAGGTCATGGCGGGCATCCAGCAGTCCCTGACCGCGGACAACTGTTTCCACAAATACCAGATGTTCCTCGAGACCGTGGGCGACAGCCTGGACCGGGCCGTGTTCTTCCCCGAAGGACTCATCGCCCATAGCGCCGCCACCCGCGCCTCGGTCATCCTGGCCCGCGAAAACGGCTTCCAGCCCCCGGCCGAATACCTGGACGAAAAGTTCATCCCCCAGGGCCTCATCCTCGAAGGCAAGGTCCTGCCCATGCACAAGCTCGGCAGCGACTTCTACCGCTACCTGACCTAGCCCGCGTTCACCGACGACCAATACCAAGCCCGGCCCGACCGGGCTCTTTTCGTGCCTCCGGCGGGCCCTCGCCGGGCGGGCGTCTCCGACGGCCAGGGAACCTTTATCGCTGCTGTCGCCATCTCTAAAGCTCGAAGACTCGCTAAGAGCTGCCGCTGGAAAAGGTTCCCTGGACCCTCCAAAAATTTTTGTCGCCGCTTCGCGGGGCCGTGCGAGCGCGTTCATTCATGCTTTTTTTGTCCAATATTCTGGTTCGGACATCCTATGGCGAAGAGGCATGGCTTGCCATGACCTCCTCACGCGCGAATGCGCATAGAAAAAGTTTAGGAAAGGATGGGGATGGGGGTCCGGGGGAAGGGGAAGGGAAAGCCCTTTTCAAAGGGTTTCCCTTCCCCTTCCCCCGGCCGCCGGAGGCATCCTACCCCCATAAAGCGATGACGGCGGCGCCGGCGGTCATGATGGCGGTGCCGATGAGGCGGTAGCGGATGCCGGACTCGTGGAAGAGCAGCCAGCCGTAGAGCACGGAGAAGATTCCGGCCAGCCGTTTGATGGTGATCATGTAGGCGGCCGCGGTCAGGGTCATGGCCACGTTGTGGCAGAGTGCTTCGGCGAATACGATCAGCCCGGCCGCGATGCCGAGCAGCGGCTTGCGGGTGAGATTTCTGAGGGACGCCTTGCCGGTGAGCAGCAGGAGGAGCGTGAGCAGGACGCCGTAGAGGGAGAAGACGACGACGGCCGCGAACAAGGGCGAGGAGTTGAGGATGATGACCTTGCCGCCCACGGAGGTCAGCCCGAACAGGACGGCCACGACGAGCATGAGGGCAGAGCCGGGCTCCTTCCAGACCGCCTTGATCGGGCCGAGGAAGCCGTATCGGGCCGAATCGAGGTTGAGCACGTAGCCGCCCACGACCACCAGGAGCATGCCCGCGGTGCCCTGGGCGGTGAGCTTCTCGTCGAGGATGAGGCCGCCGGTGAACAGGACGAAGACCGGGGTGAAGCTGAGGAAGGGCAGGGTCAGGGACAGGGGGGACATGCGGATGGCGCGGTAATACAGGAGGATGGCGACCATGAGCATGGGCAGCACCCAGGCCATGGACGGCAGGAAACCGGGCCCGATGGCCGGGATGTCGATGAACGCCAGGGCGGCGAGAAAGAGCGGCAGGCCGTAGAAATAGGGGATGAGGCTCATCTCCCAGGACGAGAGGTCCGAGAAGTACCGCTTGATGAACGCGGAGTTGGTGGCCATGAAGAAGGCCGCGCCCACCGAGAGCAGGAACCACGTCACTGCAGTTTTTCCTCGATGCCGGTCCGGAAGCCGCCGTCGCCGTTGTTGTCCTGGGTGCGGACGCCCCCCTCGTAGGACCAGGCCGTGAGGCGGCCCGACTTGTCGAGCTGCGCCGTCAGGGTGAAGGGCGGCTGTTTGCCCCGGTAGTACCAGGCCATGACCGGGTTGGTGGAGGTGAAGCGCAGGTCATGGAAGACGAGCCGCCTGCCCTCGGGAGTGTCGGTCTCCTCCACATAGGGCCACTTGGTGAACCAGGCGTAGGTGGCGAACATGGACTGCTGCTCGCCGAGCTTGCGCAGGAACGTCTTGTCCGCCCGCCTGACGCGCAGGGGCGCGGCGGGTTCGCGGTCGCCGAACAGGTCCATGGTGTCCAGGAGATAGTCCGGCCCGGCGGTGACGACCACCTTCCAGAACCGGGGCGACAGGGCGTCCGGGGTGACGTGCACGTGCTCGTAGGCGACGCCCTCGGCGTCGAGCCGGTGGGCGTAGACGTTTTGGAGCACGGCCCCCATGCCCATGTTGGCCAGGGGATAGAGGAAGAACCAGGCCATGCCGGTCAGGGCGATGGCGTGGCGGTGTTTTTTGATCAGCCAGGCGGCGAGGATGAGGGCTAGCGTGGTCAGGGTGAAGACCGGGTCGATGATGAACGCGCCGTCCAGGGCGAAGCGGTGGTTGGAGAACGGGGCGAGCAGCTGGGTGCCGTAGGTGGTGATCAGATCGAGCCACACGTGGGTCAGGGCGAGCGCGTAGAAGAGGGCGGCCGCCCGGACGAACGGGGTGCGCCGGGAGACGAGTTTGTACAGCCCGGCCAGGGCCAGCGCCAGGAAGAACGTGCCGAAGAAGGAGGTGCTGACGCCCCGGTGGTAGAGCAGGTTGAACTCCGGGCCGTCGCCGAAGAAGATGTCCATATCGGGCATCCAGGCCGCGAACAGGCAGGCGGGCACGAGGAATTTCGCTTCGGGAAACCACCGGCGCGCGGCCAGGCCACCCATGAGGCCCGAGGAGAGGTGTGTGAGCGGGTCCATGTCCGGGGTATACCCTGCGGCGTATATATTGTAAAAAACAAACTTGCGGTTTGGGGGAGCCGAGGGTAAGGAGCGGAAACCTAGAAGAAAAGGAGCTCGACGCACCATGTTGAAACCGTCTGTCGGCGTCGCCCTGGAAGGGCTGCCCTATATCATCATCGCAGCATTCACCACCCTGATTTTCGCCATCCTCGGCTGGTGGCCCCTGGCCGTGCTCGGCCTCGCCGCCAGCGCCTTCATCGGGCATTTTTTTCGCGACCCCGAGCGCGTCGGCCCGGAGGACGCCGAGGCCGTGTCCGCGCCGGCGGACGGCAAGGTCATCAAGGTCGGCCGGGCCGTGGACCCCGTGACCGGGGAGTCCCGCCAGTACATCGCCATCTTCATGAACGTCTTCAACGTGCACGTGAACCGCATGCCGATCAGCGGCAAGATCGAGGTCATCCGCTACATCCCGGGCAAGTTCTTCAACGCCTCCTTCGACAAGGCCAGCGAGGACAACGAGCGCAACGTCGTGGTCGTCACCGGCAAGGGCAACCAGCGGTTCACCATGGTTCAGATCGCGGGGCTCATTGCCCGGCGCATCGTCTGCTGGGCCGAGCCGGGCGACAAGCTCAAGCGGGGCGAGCGGTATGGTTTGATTAAGTTCGGATCAAGAGTTGACCTTTACATTCCGGATGGCTATGTACCAACTGTCAGCGTCGGTCAGAAGACCGTCGCCGGCGAAACGGTCTTGGCGGAGAAACGTCCCGCCTGATCCGGAAAGTACGAGTAACCGATCGCCATGGTTGAAAAAAAATTGCCGCGCCATAAGAGTGTCTACCTCCTGCCGAACCTGCTGACCACGGCCAGCCTGTTTGTCGGCTTTCTGGGACTGACCTGGGCCATCCAGGGGGACATCACCTCCTGCGCCCTGTGCATCCTGGCGAGCTGCGTGTTCGACGGGCTGGACGGCAAGGTGGCGCGGATCACCAACACGCAGAGCGAATTCGGCGTTCAGCTCGACTCCCTGGCCGATCTGGTCGCCTTCGGCGTGGTCCCGGCGGTCATGGCCTATCTCTGGACCCTGCAAGACTTCGGCCGTCTCGGCCTGATGGCCGCCTTCCTGTTCATGGCCTGCGGGGCCCTGCGTCTCGCCCGGTTCAACGTCCAGGCGGCGACCACCTCCAAGAAGCATTTCGTGGGCCTGCCCATTCCGGCGGCGGCCTGCACCCTGGCCACGTTGGTCCTCTTCAACGACTACGTGCCGCACGAGTACCTGCACTCCGTGATCTCGGTGGGCACCCTGGTTCTCGTCTACGTGCTGTCCTTCTTCATGGTCAGCACCATCCGTTTCTATTCCTTCAAGGAAATCAGCGCATTCAAGGCCCATCCCTTCAGTTGGATGGTGACCGCGATCCTGATCTTCTCGCTCATCGCGTCCCGGCCCAAGGTGCTCGGGTTCGTCTTCTTCCTGGGCTACCTCATCTCCGGCCCGCTCTACACCCTTTTCCTACTATCCCGCAGAAACAAGCGACTACTACGGGACAGCTCCAAGAAAGAGCTAGGCTAGCTCTCCTCATCCCATATTAGTACGTCGTACTGACCTCCATCGCCACGCTGCCCCGTGCGGGTTTTGCGCTTGGCGGTTGCATACCTGTTGTCAAACATTTAGAACATACCCCCACAAGGGGAACCATCCCGGAGGATACCATGGCAGAAAGAGTGTACGTATTCGACACCACCTTGCGTGACGGCGAACAGTCTCCCGGCGCGACCATGAACCTGGACGAGAAGATCCGCATGGCCCGCCAGCTCGAGACCCTGGGCGTGGACATCATCGAGGCGGGCTTCCCCATCGCCAGCCAGGGCGACTTCGAGGCGGTCCAGGCCATTGCCGCCGCCGTCGAGAAACCCCAGATCGCCGGGCTGTGCCGCGCTGTGACCGGCGACATCGACCGCTGCTGGGAGGCCATCAAGGACGCCCGGCACCCGCGCATCCACGTCTTCCTGGCCACCAGCGAAATCCACATGAAGCACAAGTTGGGCAAGACCGCGGACGAGGTCATCGTCATGATCGACAAGGCCGTGCGCCATGCCCGGGAGTACACCGACAACGTGGAGTTCTCGGCCGAGGACGCCTCGCGCTCGGACTGGGATTTCCTGGTCAAGGTCTGCGAGACCGCCATTGAGGCCGGGGCCTGCGTGGTCAACATCCCCGATACCGTGGGCTACACCCAGCCCTTTGAATATTACGACCTGATCAAATACCTCATGGACAACGTCCGCAACATCGACAAGGCCATGATCTCCGTCCACTGCCACAACGACCTGGGTTCGGCCGTTGCCAACTCCCTGGCCGCGATCAGGGCGGGGGCGCGCCAGGTGGAGTGCACCGTGCTCGGCATCGGCGAGCGCGCGGGCAACGCGGCGCTCGAGGATGTGGTCATGGCGCTGAACACCCGCAAGGAGCTGTACGGCGTCGAGACCGGCATCGTCACCGAGCAGATATTCCCGTCCTGCCGCCGCCTGTCCCAGATCATCGGCATGCCCATCCCGCCGAACAAGGCCATAGTCGGGGCCAACGCCTTTGCCCACGAGTCCGGCGTGCACCAGGACGGCGTGCTCAAGAACCGGCTGACTTACGAGATCATGACCCCGGCCTCCATCGGCCTGACCAACAACGAGATCGTCATCGGCAAGCACTCCGGCTCCCACGCCGTGCGCAAGAAGGCCGAGGAGCTGGGCTACAATTTGAACGACGAGCAGATCAACGTGCTCTTCAAGGCGGTTAAGGACCTGGCCGACAAGAAGGAGCAGGTCTTCGACGAGGACGTGGAGGCGCTCATCCTGGAGTCCGTGTACCGCCGCAAGGACCGCTTCCGGTTGATCGACATGTCCGTGTTCTCCGGCACCGGCGACGTGCCCCCGCACGCGGCCACGGTCATGGCGTTCGGGGCCGAGGGCGAGGCCGAGGTCAGGCGCACCAGCAATTTCGGCGAAGGTTCCATTGACGCCGTGTTCCACTCCATCTACTCATTGGTGGGCGTATCCCCGAAACTCGAAAGCTATACGGTCAACGCCGTGACCGAAGGATCCGACGCCCTGGCCGGTGTCGCCGTGCGCATCGAGCACGACGGCGTCAAGGCCGTGGGGCGCGCCAACGACGGCGATGTGGTCAAGGCCAGCGCCTTGGCCATGGTCAACGCATTGAACCGCTTGGAAAAAGCGAAAGAGGAGAAATAGACAAATGGGTCAGACCTTAGCTGAAAAAATTCTGCAGAACCATACGGACGAGCAGATCTCCGGCGCGGGGCAGATTGTCCAGTGCAAAGTGGATATGGTCCTCGCCAACGACATCACCGCTCCCCTGGCGATCAAGTCCTTCAAGGCCATGGGCGCGAAAAAGGTGTTCGACCGGGACAAGATTTCCCTGGTCTGCGACCACTTCACCCCGAACAAGGACATCGACTCCGCCGAGCAGGTCAAGGTGGTTCGCGACTTCGCCGAGGAAATGGGCGTGACCCATTACTACGAGTGCGGCGAGGTCGGCGTGGAACACGCGCTGCTGCCCGAGAAGGGCATTGTCGGCCCCGGCGACGTGGTCGTGGGCGCGGACTCCCACACCTGCACCTACGGCGGCCTGGGCGCGTTCGCCACGGGCATGGGCTCCACCGACATCGGCGCGGCCATGGCGCTGGGCGAGACCTGGTTCAAGGTCCCGCCGACCATCCGCGTGAACCTGACCGGCACCCCCGGCAAGTACGTCGGCCCCAAGGATTTCGTCCTCAACCAGATCGGCGTTCTCGGCGTCTCCGGCGCCCTGTACAAGGCCCTGGAATACGGCGGCGAAGTGGTCGACAACATGACCCTCGAGGGCCGCATGACCATCGCCAACATGGCCATCGAGGCGGGCGGCAAGGTCGGCCTGTTCCCGGTGGACCAAAAGACCCTGGACTACTCGGCCAACGCCGGGTTCAAGGGCGGCGAGCTGATGACCCCGGATGCCGACGCCGTGTACGAGCGCGTGCTCGACATCGACGTCACCGGCATGGCCCCCCAGGTGGCCTGTCCGCACCTGCCCGACAACGTCAAGCCCGTGGACGAGACCGCCGGCCTCAAGATCCACCAGGCCGTCATCGGCTCCTGCACCAACGGCCGCATCGAGGACATGCGCCTGGCCGCCGAAGTGCTCAAGGGCCGCAAGGTCGACCCCAAGGTGCGCTGCATCATCCTGCCCGCCACCCCGTCCATCTGGAAGGCGTGCATGCAGGAAGGGCTGATGGAGATATTCATGGACGCCGGCTGCATCGTCGGACCGCCCACCTGCGGCCCCTGTCTGGGCGGCCACATGGGCATCCTGGCGGGCGGCGAGCGCGCCATCTCCACCACCAACCGGAACTTCAAGGGCCGCATGGGCTCCCTGGAGTCCGAGGTCTTCCTGTCCAACCCCGCCGTGGCCGCCGCCTCCGCCGTGGCCGGTGAGATCATCAACCCCGCCAAGCTGTAGGAGGGTACACTAATGAAAGTAACCGGAACCGCTCACAAAGTGGGCGACCATATCGATACGGACGCCATCATCCCGGCCCGTTTCCTGGTGACAACCGACGCCAAGGAACTGGGCGCCAACTGCATGGAGGGCCTGGAGGCCGGATGGGTCAAGCGCGTCAAGGAAAACGACGTCATGGTCGGCGGCGTGAACTTCGGCTGCGGCTCGTCCCGTGAACATGCCCCCATCTCCATCCTGGGCGCGGGCATTCCCGTGGTCCTGGCCCACAGCTTCGCGCGCATCTTCTACCGCAACGGCTTCAACATGGGCCTGGTCCTGCTCGAGATCGGCGACGATATCGACAAGTTCAGTGATACCGACAAGATCGAGGTGGACACCGCCTCCGGCGTCATCAAGAACCTGACCACCGGCGCGACCGTCCAGGCCGCCCCGGTTCCCCCGTTCATGCAGGAAATCCTCAACGCGGGCGGACTGGTCGAGTACGCCAAGAAAAAACTGGCCTAAGCAGGCCTCCGGCGGCCGGGGGAAGGGGGAAGGGAAACCCTTTGAAAAGGGTTCTCCCTTTCCCCTTCCCCCGGTCCCCCATCCCCCTTCCTTTCCCAAACTTTTTGGGGCCGCTTCGCGGGGTAGGGGGGGCGGGCTGTCGGGTTGTATTTGTTAGTGAACGCAAATTTTTGATAATGGCATTGATCATGCGCCCCCACGGCCCCGCCGAAGGCGCGACAAGAAGTTTTGGAGAGTCCAGAGAACCTTTTTCAAAAGGTTCTCTGGTCCCGCCGAAGGCGACCGCCGGTAGGCCCGCCGGAGGCATCACAACAGGAGAGCGTAATGAAGATTTGTGTATTGCCCGGTGACGGGATCGGCCCGGAGATCGTGACCCAGGCCCTGCGGGTTCTGGACAAGGTGGGCGGCAAGTTCGGCCGTACCTTCGAGACCACCGAAGCGTTGATCGGCGGCTGCGCCATCGACGCCGAGGGCGTGCCTCTGCCCGCCGAGACCGTGGCCAAGTGCCGCAACTCGGACGCCGTGCTGCTGGGCGCGGTGGGCGGCCCCAAATGGGACACCATCGATCCGGCCATCCGCCCGGAGAAGGGGCTGCTCGGCATCCGCAAGGAGCTCGGGCTGTTCGCCAACGTGCGTCCGGCCAAGCTGTTCAAGCAGCTGGCCGATGCCTGCTACCTGCGCCCGGACATCGTGGCCCGGGGGCTGGACGTCATGGTCGTGCGCGAGCTGACCGGCGGCATCTACTTCGGCGAGCCGCGTTTTGACGGCGAGAAGGACGGCGAGCGGTTTGGCTTCAACACCATGACCTATTTCGAGCACGAGATCCGGCGCATCGCCAAGGTGGCCTTCGAGGCTGCCCGCAAGCGTTCGGGCAAGGTCTGCTCCGTGGACAAGGCCAACGTGCTGGACGTGTCCCGGGTGTGGCGGGAGATCGTCATCGACGAGCACAAGAACTATCCGGACATCGAGCTGTCCCACCTGTACGTGGACAACGCGGCCATGCAGCTGGTGCGCGACCCGTCCCAGTTCGACGTGGTGGTCACCGGCAACCTGTTCGGCGACATCCTGTCGGACGAGGCCGCGGCCATCACCGGCTCCATCGGCATGCTCCCGTCCGCTTCCCTGGGCGCGGGCAACCCCGGTCTGTTCGAGCCCATCCACGGCTCGGCTCCGGACATCGCGGGCAAGGACCTGGCCAACCCCCTGGCGACCATCCTGTCCGTGTCCATGATGCTGCGCCACGCCTTCGACATGGCCGAAGAGGCGGACTGCGTCGAGCAGGCCGTGGAAAAGACCCTGGAGCAGGGCTACCGCACCGGCGACATCATGCAGGAAGGCGGCAAGCCCGTGGGCTGCACCGCCATGGCCGACGCCGTGCTGGCGAACATGTAGTTCGATCGGAAGAGAATGAACAAGGGCCGTGTCGCTTGGCGATGCGGCCCTTTCTTTGCGTCTGGGGAGAGGGGCTAGAGCAAGGGGGTGCTCAGCTTGCCCGCCTTTTCGGCCTGCCTGCCGGTCTCCAGGTCGATGAAACCGAGGGCCATGCACACGCCGATGTAATCCATTTTGAGGATTTCCATCTTTTTCAGCGCCCGTTCATGCTGTTCCCGGGTGATCTTGCCCTGGTTCTGCAGGTAGCGGCCGATCTTTTCGTTCTCGTCCGATTCGGCCGCTTCGAGGTCGGCCATGGAGATGCCTCGGAAGTCGCCCTGGGTGTTCCTGAGGGTGGCCAGGGCCTGTTCCTTGGCGGCCACGTCCCGCTCCAGGTCCCGCTTCTGGTCGCGCAGGGACTGGTGCCGGGTTTCGAGCTCGTTTTGCCGGTTGTGCAGCTCGTTCATGGTCGCATAGCGGTATTTGGAGATCATGCGGAAGGCCACGAAGAAGATGGCCAGAAACAGGCCGAAGAGCATGCTGAAGGTCATCGGGCGTGTTTCCGTTGTTCCAGGATGGCTATTTGCTCATCGAGGTCGCCCACCTTGGCCTTGAGGTCCGCGATGTGCTCCTCGAGGACGTTGTTCTTGGCCTCGAGATGCACGGTCAGCCGTCGGACCTCGTTGCGCTTGCGCCGGATCAGGTCCGAGCAGTTGTGGTGGTGGATGACGATGATCCCCACAAGAACGAACCCGAACATGGCCAGGAGAAGGTATAGGGTACTGACTTCCAGCATTGGGGTGTCTGTGGGTTGTCGGGTTCGGGGAGGGCCTTCGGTTGTGCGCAAGGTACGCGGAAACATGGCGGCTGGCAAGGACATGCGTCTGTCTCCGGTCTGTCTCCCCGTGGTGGCCTATTTCGTTTGCGTATGGTTCATGAGCCGCTCGATCTTTTGCCCGGCCGGCAGTTTCTTGATGGCCAGTTCCAGTTTCAGGGCCGCGCTCTTGCCGTCCACCTCAACGCTGGCCGCCAGGGCCACCGGGAGCCGCGCCCGGGTGTACTTGGAGGCGGTCCCGGCGTTGTGGGCCGTGAGCCGCCGGTCCAGGTCGTTGGTGATGCCGCAGTAAAGGCTGTTGTCCGCGCAGCGGAGCAGATAGACGTACCATGCCTGCATGGCGGCAGTGTACCCGCGGGGCCGCTCGCGGTCAAAACAGTTGCCAATCCGCTTCACGCATTATATCTGTCATCCGCAAACGCAAAGGGTCCATTATTATCATGTCGCGCATCACAGTACAGAGTCTCGAAAAATCCTACGGCGGCGAGCCGATCTTTTCCGACGTGGCCTTCGAGGTCGCGCCGGGCATGCGCCTTGCCCTGACCGGCCCCAACGGCTGCGGCAAGTCCACGCTGCTCAAGGTCCTGGCCGGGGAGATCGAGCCCGACGGCGGTCAGGTCACCCTGACCAAGGGCGCCCGCGTGGGCTACGTGGCCCAGGAAATGACCGGCGAGGTCCTGGAGCAGCAGCTCCTGGCCTGGGTCCTGTCCGCGCTGCCTTCCTGGAACGAGTTCTGGGAGGCGTGGGAAAAGGCCGTGCGCGATGGCGACAACGTGCGCATCGAGCAGCTGGCTCACCGCCAGGCGGAGTTCGAACAGCTCTACGGCTACAACCCGGACCACAAGGCGCGGGCCATTCTGACCGGCCTGGGCTTTGCCGAGGAGGCCCTGCACAAGCGCATCGGCGAACTGTCCGGCGGCTGGCGCGAGCGGGCCAAGCTCGGCCGGGTCCTGTTGCAGGGCGCGGACGTGCTCCTGCTCGACGAGCCCACCAACCACCTCGACCTGGAGGCCGTGGAGTGGCTGGAGGACTATCTGCTCAATTTCCGGGGCACGCTCGCCTTCGTGGTCCACGACCGCATCTTCCTGAACCGCGTGGGCACCCACGTGCTCTTCCTGGGCGGGGCCAAGCCGCTCCTGCGCAAGGGGTCCTTCGACGAGTTCCTGGCCTGGGACGAGGAGAACCGGGAGCAGCGGCGCAAGGAAGCGGACAAGCTGTCGGCCCGGATCGAGAACGAATACAAGTACATCAACAAATTTCGGGTCAAGGCGCGCAAGGCGGCCCAGGCCCAGAGCAAGCTCAAGAAGGTGGAGAAGCTCGAACAGGAGCTCAGCCAGATCAAGCAGGTCCAGGCCTCCCATCACCGGGGCCGGAGCCTGAACTTCCGCCTGCCCGAGCCCAAGCGCGGCGACAAGGTCGCGGTGTCCGTGGTGGACCTCGAATTTCACTACCAGGGCGGGCACTCGGTCTGGCCCGCGCTCAACTTCCAGCTCTTCCGGGGCAAGAAGGTGGCCGTGGTCGCACCCAACGGCGCGGGCAAGTCCACGCTGCTCAAGCTCATTGCCGGGTCGCTGACCCCGTCCGCCGGGCACGTCAAGATCGGCCCCGGCACGGAGATGGGCTATTTCAGCCAGCACCAGCACGAGATCCTCAACCTGGACAACTCGGTCATCGGCGAGATCCGGCGGCTGTCCAGCCCCGGGCTGACCGAGGAGCAGGTCATGAGCGTGCTCGGCTTGTTCCTGCTCGGCGAGCCGTATTTCGAGCGCAAGGTCAAGGGGTTGTCCGGCGGCGAGAAGTCCCGCCTGCTCCTGGCCACCCTGTTCCTGGCCAAGGCCAACCTGCTCATCCTGGACGAGCCCACCAACCACCTGGACATCGAGACCTGCGAAGGGCTCATCCGGGCCCTGCAGGACTACGAGGGCACGCTGCTCTTCGTGGCACACGACCGCTACCTTCTGAACGAGGTGGCCGAGGAGGTCTGGTCCCTGGACGAGAGCGGGCTGACCCAGCACATCGGCGGGTTCGAGGAGTTCCACGCCCGGCAGAAGCAGGAGGAGGCGTGCCGTAACGGCCAGGCCGCCTGCGATTTCGAGGACACCCAGGAGAAGCGCAAGCTGACCAAGGAGGAGAAGCGCCGCCAGGCCGAGGAGCGCAACCGCCTCTACCGCGAGCTCAAGCCGCTGAAAAAGAAGTACGACAAGCTCGAGGCGGACCTGGAAAAGGTCCTGGACGAGCAGGCCGGGCTGGAAGCGAAGATGAACGATCCCGCGACCTACGAGAAGCCCGAGCAGGCGCTGAAGCTCAACGCGGCCTACAAGGACGCCATCGAGTGGGCCGAGACCCTCATGGAGCAGATGGCCGAACTCGAAGCCCGCATGGAGGCCATCGCCGGCGACCAGGAGGCGGAATGACCAAGCCGGTCCTGGAGGTGGTGGCGGGCATCGTCTGGCGCGACGGCGAATATCTGGCCGTGCAGCGGCCCGAGGGCGGGCCCATGGCCGGATGGTGGGAATTTCCCGGCGGCAAGGTGGAGCGGGGCGAGACGCGCGAGCAGGCCCTGGTCCGCGAGTTCCGCGAGGAGCTGGACGTCACGCCCGAGGAATTTGCGTACTGGCGCGACCTGCGACACGAGTACGACGAGTTTTCCGTGCATCTGCATTTTTTCCATATCACAAAATATTCCGGTGAGTTGAAGAGTGTTGAAGGCCAGAAAATGGCCTGGGCCGATCCCAGGGGACCGGTCGTTCTCGACTTCCTGCCCGCCGACATCGTCATCGTCGAAGCCCTCCATAATTGATTCCGATGCCCGCCGTGCGGGGATTTACGCCATTTCTCCATTGAAGGTTGGGCCAAGAAGGAGTATGTATCTTCACTTGCCCGAATTGGGCCTTACTTGAAGCAACCGTTGAAGGAGTAAGCTTTGCGCGTTTGTGATCTGATCGACGGGAAGTCCCCGTTCATCTCCTTGGAGTTCTTTCCTCCCAAGGAGCGGGAAGCCTGGCCCGCCTTTTTCGAGGTGGTCGACAAGCTCAAGGTCCTCGATCCCCTGTTCGCGTCCGTGACCTACGGCGCGGGCGGCGGCACCCAGGCAAACACCCTGGAGATCGCCACCCGGATGAAACGGGATCACGGCATCGAGCCCCTCACCCACCTGACCAGCGTGGGGGCCTCGGCCGAAAAGCTGGACAACTTCCTGGAAAGCCTGGGCAAGGCCGACATCGACAACGTTCTGGCCCTGCGCGGCGACCCGCCCCGGGGCGTGGCCGATTTCGATTTCAGCGCCCAGGAGTTCAAACACGCCTCGGATTTGATCGAGTACATCTGCGCGCGCTATCCCGACCTGTGCGTGGGCGGCGCGGCCTATCCTGAGCCGCACTGCGAGTCGCCGTCCATCAAGTCCGACCTGGACATGGTCCACCTCAAGGTGCGCAAGGGCGCGAAGTTCCTGGTGACCCAGATGTTCTTCGACAACCGCATGTATTTCGACTACGTGGAGCGGCTCAAGCTCATGGGCGCGGACGTGCCGGTCATCCCCGGCGTCATGCCGCTGCTCAGCCTGAAGTCGGCCAAGTTCATCCTCAGCCTGTGTGGCGCGGCCATTCCGGGCAAGTTCCTGAGCGCTCTCGAGAGGGCGCATGAGGAGGGCGGTGACGATGCCGTGTACGCACTCGGTATCGACTACGCGACCAAACAGGCCCAGGAACTCATCGATGGCGGTGCGCCGGGCGTGCATTTGTACACGCTCAACCGCGCCGACGCCGTTCTTGAAATCGGAAAAAATCTCAATATATAGTCTTTGGGGGTAAGGAAAAATGAGCAAGAATTTCGTTGTGGCCGTGTGCGGCGCCACGGGCGCCGTGGGTCAGGAGATGTTGAAGGTTCTGGAGCAGAGGGATTTCCCCTACAGCAAGGTCATTCCCCTGGCCTCCGCCCGCAGCGCGGGCAAGAAGGTCGAGTGCAAGGGCGAGGAACTGACCGTGCAGGAACTGACCAAGGATTCCTTCGACGGCGTGGACATCGCCCTGTTTTCGGCGGGCGGCGCCATCAGCAAGGAGTACGCCCCCATCGCGGCCAAGGCGGGCTGCGTGGTGGTGGACAACTCGGCGGCCTGGCGCATGGACGACGAGTGCCCCCTGGTGGTTCCCGAAGTGAACCCCCAGGACCTGGACTGGCACAAGGGCATCATCGCCAACCCCAACTGTTCCACCATCCAGATGATGGTCGCGCTCAAGCCCATCCATGACGAGGCCAAGATCAAGCGAGTGGTCGTCTCCACCTACCAGGCCGTGTCCGGCACCGGCCAGAAGGCCATCGAGGAACTGGAAAACCAGGTGCGCCGCCTCATGTCCGGCCAGCCCGTGGTGGCCGACGTGTACCCGCACCAGATCGCCTTCAACTGCCTGCCGCACATCGACGTCTTCATGGACAACGGCTACACCAAGGAAGAGATGAAGATGGTCAACGAGACCGTCAAGATCATGGGCGACCCGTCCATCAAGGTCACCGCCACCTGCGTGCGCGTGCCGGTCTTCTACGGCCACTCCGAGTCCGTGAACATCGAGACCGAGCAGAAGCTGACCGCCGACGACGTCCGCGCCCTGCTGGCCAAGGCCCCCGGCGTGACCGTCGAGGACTACCCGGAAAAGCTCATCTACCCCATGGCCATCAACGCCTCGGGCGAGGACGACACCTTCGTCGGCCGCATCCGCGAGGACGAGACCATCGAGAACGGCATCAACATGTGGATCGTTTCCGACAATATCCGCAAGGGCGCGGCCCTGAACACCGTCCAGATCGCCGAGACCCTGATCGAGCGCGACCTGGTGCGCGTGCCCTAAGGAGTTCATCGTGGCCAAGGTAGCGGATTCCAAAACGTATCTGGACGCAATGCTGGCCGTGGAACGGCCCGGCTCCGGCGAAATCCAGGCCTTCTACGAACACCGTGTGGGCATGATCTGCACGGACCCCAAGCTCATGGTCATGCCCTGGGACGACCATCTGGTCCATCGCGGGGACGGCATCTTCGAGACCATGAAGTTCGTGGACAGGAAGCTCTACCAGCTTGAGCCGCATATGGCCCGCATGCAGCGGTCCTGCCAGGCCATCTACATGACCCCGCCGTGCTCCTGGGACGAAATCCGGGGACTGATCCTCGACGTGGCCCGGGCGGGTGGGCGTGACGACGGCATGGTCCGCGTGCTCATCGGGCGCGGCCCCGGCGGCTTCGGCATCTACCCGTCCGAGTGCCCGGTATCGAGTCTCTATGTGGTGGCCTACGACCTGCACCCCAAGCCGGAATCGGTCTACGAGAAGGGCGTCACCGCCTTCAAGACCTCCATTCCGGCCAAGCAGTCGTACTTGGCGACCATCAAGTCCATCGACTACCTGCCCAACGTGCTCATGAAGCACGAGGCCGAGGAAAAGGGCTTTGATTTCCCGTTCTGCTTCGACCGCAACGGGTTCCTGGCCGAAGGGGCCACCGAAAACGTCTGCATCGTGGACGAGGGCGGCAGGCTGATCATCCCGGAATTCACCAACGCCCTGGCCGGGACCACCCTGATGCGCGCCGTGGACCTGATCAAGAACGAGGTGTCCATCGTCTTCCGCAGCATCAGCGAAGAGGAAATCCTCCTGGCCCGCGAGGTCATCATCGTCGGTACCACCGGTGACGCCATCCCCGTGGTCCGGTTCAACGGCAAGCCCATCCATAACGTTAAACCCGGCCCCGTGGCCGCCCGCATCCGCGAGCTCCTCAAAAAGGACCTCCAGGAAACCGGCATCCCGCTCTAGCCGGGCATCAAGTTCAATTCAAAAGGGCCACCCAAAAGGCGGCTCCTCCATGAAGTCGTCGCGCTCTATCCAGAGCTCACGGGTGAAGGGCACCTTGCGCGAGCCGTAGGATTCGTCCT
>NZ_JBGLYH010000062.1:0-19787 GCF_041414475.1 Pseudodesulfovibrio karagichevae | reverse complement strand
TTACGCAGAGCTGCCTCCAAAGCTTTTGAAAAGGCATACCCTCCGATAGCACCGACAATTGTTTGTGCGGATGCTTCCAACAATGGTTTCCAGAGAAGTGTGTCGAAGCTCATAATTCTTAGTTATCTATGGTTGTGCATAAAGTTGTTTTCATGAAATAGATATGTCTATGCTCCACGATCGTAGCAATTTCAATCAAGAGTTTGACCGCCTTAACCCACAAAATCCGCCATGTTGCCAATCGAAAAAGTTGTACAGGGGTTGTACAAAACAGCAAAAAAAAAGTCCTTTCGGCTAACTAGCCGAAAGGACTTTGTGTTCTTGGTGGAGACGAAGAGATTTGAACTCTCGACCCCTGCCTTGCGAAGGCTTAAGTCTATCTGTTAACTATCTGAAATTACGTGTTTTAAAATATATCTACCATACCAAATGACGACATAAATGGGGCATCAGTATGGTAAAACGGTATGGCAAAATGCCGCCTCATCAGATGCTGGGCAGTCCGTTAACCACTGCTTCTTTCTGTTTGTCCAGAACGTGCTGGTAGTTCTTGTAAATCATTGCCATCGAGCTATGCCCCATCAGCTTCCGAAGCGCGTTCGGGTCTGCCCCCGCCTCAAGAGCGTAGGTAGCGAATGCGTGTCGTAGATCGTAGGGGCGAATCTTGCGAGTGATCCCAGCTTTCTCCAAGGTGCTGTTGAAGGCCTTCCTGATGGAGGCCACCGGCTTACCCCTGTAGTTGATAATGTGGGTTGCACCGCATTCATCGTCTTCGGCCTTCCACTGCTTGAGGACAGGCAACACATCCTCACGAATCGGAACCTGTCGCCACTGGCCCTTTCCTTTCTTGGCGGCTGGGATGGTAGCAACCTTGCGGTCAAAGTCGATCCGATCCCAAGTCACCCGGAACAACTCGGAGTTGCCAACACGCAAGCCGAAGTTGAATGCGAAGTAGATCGCCCGGTCAACGTGCTTGGGCGCGACCTTGCGAATCCTCTTCAATTCTTCCGGCGTGGGGGGCACGAGCTTCTTGTCATCGCCGGGGGCGCATTTGTAGCCGGTCAGGTTGTGACCGGGAATATACTCTTCCTCTGCCGCCCAATTCAAAATCGCCAGAACGATACCGACCTTGCGCTTGATCGTGTTTTGTTCGGCTCCCTTCACTGTACGGGTCCATTTCTTCCCGTTCGGCCCTGTGTACGTCTTTTCGTGGGGCTTTCTCAACTCCCTCTCAAAATGCTTCATCATGGCCTTGTCTATTTCGGCAATCTCCGGGTTGCCCAAGATGCTATAGAAGGCTTCCAAGTGGCATAGTGTTGTATCCTTCGTGCTCTTCGCCATGGGCTTCTCAACAAGGTATCTGAGGGCTAACCCTTGGAAGTGGGTGAGCGGGGCGTCTGAGGCCGCTTGAGCCGGTCTGAATGATTCCTTGTCACGCTTGAGCCGGTACAAGACATCGGTGTTGAAGTCTTTCGCTTCCTTCTCGTCGTGGAAGTTCTTGGATTGTATTCGTTTTGTGAAAGGATTCTTCCAGTAAACCTCCCAGAACTTGCCACCGCCTTTCTTTTTCTTTTCCCTGATTGCCATACCAAACTCTCCATGTTGCCATACTTACTTACTTGCTTGTAATTGCCTTTATTAGATTGAGATTTTTTTTGAAGGACGTTGCCTTTTTGAAAAACTACGCAAGCCGGGCAATGCTGTCAACGGCAAGAATCAACCTCATTTCGTCCGTCACGGATTCTTAACATAATTAAATAATTGTATTTTTCTCTTTATAACCTCGGAATGAGTGTATGGTGGTTGCAAGTTTTTTCAAAAAAATCCGGTCTCGACCGGGGGGTTCTGCGAGTAGTGTCATGAGGGGCAGAAACTTTTTTCAGAAAAAGTGACACCTAACCGGGGGGTTCTGCGAGTAGTACAGTGAGGGGCTGAAACTTTTTTCACTTTTTTTGATACCTGACCGGAAGTTCTGCGAGTAGTACACTGAGGGCGAGTGCCAACCGCCCACCCCATCAACCCACAACAGGAGGAACCATGAAGACACTGACAGAGGACGCCGGGAACATCGTGGCAGACTATCTGCTCACGCTGAAACGGCTCGACGTGGCAATCTGCCAAGCCATGAAGGCAAGTAGTTGGCAAGTGTCCTAACACACCGTGGCCGAGGCCATTCTCCCGAATTGCAAGCGTCGTTTACTCGTTCAAGTGGCGTGACGGTCCCGTTTCTACCACAAAAAAGCACTATATAACGGCACGTTGTCGTTGAACTGAAACAGTTGTTAAGATGCGGTTAGATTAATCAATCACAACACGAAAGGAGATTAAAAATGACCGTTGAAACCGACCTCATGCGAGGTATCCAGATGGAACAGGCAAGCTCTTGTGAGCACTGCGGCATTGAAAATGACCGTGAGGACTTCGTCTACCACGAGGGTGATTGGATTTGCCCCGATTGCTTCGCCAAGGCGCAGAAATGCTGCGACGAAGTCATCGCCAGAGCCTTTGAAATTGCCAAAAGACGCGCTTCTCTGACCAGATAACCCACTAAACTGGCTGTATTTTCCGCAAACCTCGAAAGATCGGGGGTCTTCCCTTGCGGCCAATGAACAGCCACAACCCACCAGCCAAGGAGGCTGGCACGCATGGCAGAAGTCACCCTTAGCCCCCCCTCAACGCCCTCGGCGAAGAGGTGAAGGAGACCCGCCATCCCATGCGGGTCAGCATTGACCAGATCAGCCGAGAGAAGGTCACCGAAGTCCGCAACGAGCGGCGCGGGTACGACATGGTCTGTTTCGTCCAGACGCAAGACGCCCCGAAGGCATCAGCCTGATGAACACGCCCTTCCTCATCGAATACGAGGGGCGAAAGTATGAACCCAAGAACACGCACTTCCCGCACAACTTTGCTGGCATGGGCGTGGTCTACACCCTGAAACTTCAACTGGCCTAGCGGCCACCGAAAGGAGAAAAAGCATGAATCCCAATCTCAAAATGTGGAAGACGCCCCACGATCACGGCGTCAAAGCTCTGAGCCATTTTGGCATTGTTCGTCTCACTAATGACCGGCGCGAGAACCTTCGCTTCATGTGCCTGTGTTGCGGTGAGGTCTGGAGCGTCCCCGCTGGCAAGCGGCTTGAGGACAAGTACTGGCTTTGTCGGGGCGGTTGCAACGCGGTATTTTGGGGAATGGGTGCCTATCTTAACGGCATCACCTCAGCCATTTGGAAGATTTACGATTACTGCGCGTCGTTCGAAAATCGCGACACGCTGACCGATGACCTCATTGCACTCACTCAAATAGTCGAGGGAGAAGAGCCGTTCCGCAAGACGCTGCCCGGCATCAACGGCCCCGTTGAAGTCAGTTGGGAAGACAGCCTTGAAGGCATCCTCGACTATATTGACAACCATGCGATGCATAGGCCTGGCTCCAAGCTGGCACTCAACACCGTCCGCCACATTGTGGCCCGTATCTGGGATTGTCTCGAAAAGGCTGAGACCTCAATCCCTCACGGAGCTAAAGCCAAGCTGATCCCTGCTTTCATGGCCGACCTTGCACAGATTGTGGAACCGACTACCCCTTCCGACGTTGAACAAGTCGTAAAAATGTTCCCGCTTCCTTATGGGCTTTACTCAGCGGAAGAGGAGGTGGCCTATCTCAGACAGCTTGCTGAAGCTGGCCTTGAACTGCTGAAGCTTCCCCCGCGCATGCTGGGCACATTTGGTGAACAGCACCCCAACCTTGACGCCGCCATTGAAGCCATTCACTCGGCGTATTGCGACAAGTTAACCAAAGATGAGCAAGAGCTTGTTGAAGAGACTATTTACCGTCTCTCCACGGGGAACAGTAGCTATCAAGTTTTCAATCGAACCCCACCGGCGTTTCTAGCTGGAGAGTTGCCCAAGGCTGACGAGAACGAACAGGTTGCTACTGTTGAGAAGCCTTGGCCTTCGGCAAAAGAGGTGGGGCAGGGCGTTATGAAGTACCCCGATGGCAGTGAGCGCTCGGCGACGCTGTATGAAGTTCCCCTCGGTGAAATCTTGAATTTCGCCCGCTGACCACCAAGGAGTTACCTCGTGGAAAATCAGACTCGCTCTCATGTGACGGCTCATGTTGTCATGCCCCTCGCCCTGCCTCAGATGCGTCTAGAACACATCTAGTACACCGGCCTTGTTGAAATGGAAGAAGTACCCGGCAGTGACAGCGAACTCTTCTTCTGTCGCGACACCAATGAAATCATCCAGCACGTTGATGAATACGTCATCGTGGTGAAATTCGACTAACCCTGACCACTAGAAAACCCCGGCGGTCTCCTCTCAATTGAGGGCATCGTCGGGGTTTTTCATATGGAGACAATATATGCTTTCTGACCCCATGGCCGTCACTTTGGCGGCTCCAGACGATAACACCCGGTATTGGGAGGCGCTCATATCTACCTATCAGCGAGTTCGCAAGAGTTTACTGTCTAACAACTGCCTTTACCCATTGAATATATCTCTTGAAAAGGCTCTCTGGAATATCAAGTATGCATATCCGCCAGAGATCGCGCTTCAACTTGCTTGGAGAGAAATTAAGCTTCGCAAGAAGGTCAGGGCCAAGAAGGCTGCAAACTACAAGACCGACGAGCCCGATTTTGATTTTGAGGATATCAAGGTGAACTGCGAAGTTCTTCCTGCTCACGTGAATGAGAAGTCCATATTGGATACAGTTCGAGAACAAACGGCGGTCCATTATAAAAGCTTCCAACGACTAACCCCTGGAATCATATTTAATGAGGTCATGTCTGAGGTTTTCCTTGTCGCTGCGAAATGTGCCAACAAATTTGACCCAACGGGGAAGGCAAGCTTTAAGACTTACCTCAGCAGGGCAATCTCAAATCACATTACGGACCGTTGGAGAAAGAAAAAGAGAGAAAAGGAGCTGGGAGTGGACTTTGTCAGTTACTGTGACGAAACAGTTTACAACACCAAATACCCGCAGCTAGTGAACGGGCGATACATCGCTGGAGGCTGTGACCAGATTTATGTTTGATCTGGAAGTTTTTCCTGTTTTTGACTTCGTTTCATGTTTTTGAAAAAAGTTAGAAATATGATCTCCAAAACGTTTCCGAACCACCCCCTCTCAGCGTGTATGCTTATAGAAGCATTTGGCAGCAGCTCATAAGCAGTTCTTCAAGAAACAATAGCAATCGACGAGCACCGTAGGTGCGAGTTTCGGAGCGAAGCTTCGAACGGCAGAGAGAATTTCTTGTTTTTCCGAAGACCGTTCGCTTCGCTCACTTGATCTTCGGACGGCTTCGCCGGTTTCTGGGACTTTTGGCTCAATCTCATAAGTTAAGAATCACCAGCCCAGCAAAGATATCATCACTACCTGACTGGAAAATATACAGTTTCCCTACAACGATTATGCCCATAGTTGCGTCCAATGGAGTGATTTTGGGAATGTCCCAGGCAACAAGCCCTGGACAGAGAAGGCTTTCAATTAGAATGGCCCTCGTTGAGGGCTGGCGGGTGATTCGGAAAATGATGAGGATGCAGAAAGCGATCAAAGAATGGTTTTGGGTCCTTTTAAATCTGGAGTGAATAATATACGATTTTTTCAAGACCATCTGAAGCGCCAGATTAAACCTATTGACTATGCAACCGTTTCGGTGAGCTGATGAAGACAGTTGAATACATTGCAAGTGCCGAAGAATATCGGAATGCACTTGGTGCTCTAAAAAAAGATGAAGTGTTTAAAAGACATCAAAAATTACTTGCTGCTCACTACAGCATGCCAGAGCATAAGGCGACATCGGCTGAATTAGCTTTAGTTTGTCGCATGCATAGTGGAAGCAGTGTCGACGGGACATACGTTCATTTAGGATCGCGGATCTATGATCGACTCCCTTCACATGCTCAAGATAGAATTGTTTCAAAAAAGAACTGGAAGATTCAAGTGCTCTGCCATTGGGAAGCTAGTGGATACGGGACTAGTGTATGGACTTTACGGGCTGAAGTTGTTGAAGCTCTTGAGCAACTGGGGTGGGTTCAAAATACAACCGATCACAACCAGACGCCTCAATCGGAGCAGGGCAATGTTAGGTCCATTTTGCCAACCACAGATCAAATCATACCAGTCGAGCTGTACGTAAAAGCTCTCTCACAAATTCATGACGAAATGAACTCAAGGGAACTCTCCGTAATTAAGGCGCATTATGAGGTATTTGGCCAGCAAGCGACAGCAGGTCAACTATCTAATTATACGGGACTAGGACAAGACTACCGCGCAGTGAACAGGGTATATGGAATGTTAGCGCGCAGAATTAACTCAATAACCGGGGCCAAAGTTGACACCCGAGCCGATGGTTCCGAGAAGCATATTGAGGGGATCATTTCGACTCGAGGACTCGATCAGGAAGGGCATGCTCTTTTGCGCATGAAGCCCACCTTTGCAGAGGCGTTGGGAGTGGTCGGACTTGTCGATGTGGATGGACTTGAAGGGGCCGCTGAAGATAATATTGACATGTCTTCTGGTTCCACAACTCGTTTGGCATTATCACAAGCTCGTGTCGGACAAGGCCGATATCGACAGTCCCTGCTGGAAGTTTGGGATGGACGATGCTCTGTCACAGGTGTTTCAGACACACGTCTCCTGTATGCATCACATATTAAGCCATGGAAAAATAGTACAGACGTTGAACGGTTAGATAAATTCAACGGGTTATTACTGACACCAACCTTGGATGCCGCTTTCGATAAGGGGCTGATTAGTTTTATGGACTCAGGAAAGATCGCTATTTCTAATTATTCCAAGGGTGATCTCATGAAACTCGGGATACACGGCACTATGTGTATTGCCGATGTCCAAGTAGAACATCACAACTACCTAAAATACCACCGAGAGCATGTCTTCCAAGGTTAATTTGGGGGGGCATAGTCTTATTGGTGGGGTTTGTGAGATGGCATAGGCTCCCCTGTTTATATTGGGGGATTGCCGCCTACTTAAAACCTGTCATGCTGGTGCTGAAAGAGTAGCCACTCTGTTTGAGAGGCTTGTCATTCTGGCGGAAAGGAGAGGATTTGAACCTCCGTTGGAGTTCCCCCCAAACACGCTTTCCAGGCGTGCTCCTTAAGCCGGACTCGGTTTATCCCGTTGATTCATGCACTTACCCAAGCACAACTGGAGTCAAAAGAAGCTATCCGAGGGTCTGTTTTTCAGCAAGTCACCGCAGCAACTGCTAGTTCTGCTGTAGCAAGTTGCTGTAGCAAAAATCAAGGGGTAGTCTGGATAAAGCGGGAGAGCTTGAACAAATGATCAGATGAAGGCAAGCTGTAGCCTAAACATAATTCATAGAAGGTCTCTATGTCGTCATTGATCAATCACATTGGAGTCGGTTGCTGCTTTTTCCTTCCTCAAAAGGATTCTGAATCGATTCAGTTCACCGGAGGAGAATACCTCGATATGGTCCGTGAGTTGTTAGAAACTCATGAATCCATAGACAACATTAACTTTCACCATGCTGATAGCTTTCTAGACGAAGAATTCTTTATCGGAGAGGACTTGCAGGAAAGAGACTTAGCGATGTTCATGTGCGGAAACTCTCTTTTTGAGATATCTTTTGATATAACCATCCCCAACAACACTCTCAAACCCTCTAAACCAGAACTAAACACGGATGTGCGTGTTACTGTTGTAATAAAGTACCTATATTACTCAGTAGTCACTCTGTTCATTGCTGATGTTGGATGTATTGTGCCACCGTTTGGATTGACTCTAAACACAAAAAGCTACCTTGTTGACGGGCTAAATGAGTCATCATCTAGTCTTCATTTACAAACGATCGGACCGACTCCATTCCATTGTGATTTTTACTTTTACAGGGGGCTAAATGGAGAAAAAATCAGCATCGGTGATGGGCTATACTGCGAATACACTAAAGATTACTACAACGATACAGTTAATATATACTACGACGAAGAATTATACAGATCAGACTGCGAAGCACTATATGGAATATGTGACGTCTTAGGATATCAACTTGAATTATACTACTATGCAGTTCATAACAACAACAAATATATCCGTGAATGGATTGGTGCATATAATGAATGCGTTGAAATATCTCACTCAGACACGAAAATATATCAATTTCTGAATACAATAAAACAGTCTGACAGCCTAAACAGACTTATGACACAAGCACTAGAGATAGAAATTGATTATAAACAGGCAAAGAGTACTGTTCTAAGTAAGATTGAAGAAAACCAAAGAAGATTTCATATCATCTTCAAAAATAGAATACTAAATGAAATAGACGGCGAAAGCTCGTACGATATTGCAGTACTGAAACAATATATTCTATCCCTCAAGGAGTGGCGTGACCAACGATTCGGCTGGCTCATCAATGCTGCTGTTGCACTAAGCGCAGGTTTAGTTGGTGCCCTTGCAACATGGGTGCTGTCCTTAAACGCTTCCCATTAGAGGGATTCCACTCGCCGTCACGGAATGTCTCGATTTTCAGAACGCTCAACAACTTTGCCCAGTGCAACGCTCAATCCATCTAGAGTATACCCTAGATGGGCAAAACGACCTCACGGTGGAATGCGGGTTTGCTTGTCAATTTAGGATGCAATTTCTTTTGTTTGACATATTGTCCGTCAGGGTCTAAGGTGTTTTCTAGACAAGCACGGAGATCACACCATGACCCCGCATTTTGGATATGTTCGTGTCAGCAGCTTCGACCAAAACGAAGAACGCCAGCTTGAAGGGCTGGAACTGTCAAAGGTCTTCACGGACAAGTGTTCCGGCAAGGATCGCAATCGGCCAGAGCTGCAACGTGCTCTTGAGCACCTGCGCGAGGGCGACACTCTCCACATCCATTCTATTGACCGTCTGGCCCGTAATCTGGTGGACCTCCAGCAGATCGTGGCAGAGTTGAACTCGCGTGGTGTGGTCGTTGTCTTCCACAAAGAAAACCTGACCTTTTCCGGTGAGTCTGGCCCAATGCACAAACTCATGTTTCAGATGATGGGCGCATTTGCAGAATTTGAACGCTCCATGATTCGTGAACGGCAGCGCGAGGGTATTGAAGCTGCCAAGCGCAAGGGCAAGTACAAGGGCAGAAAGGCCGCTCTTACTCCTGAACAGTGCGAGGAGATCAAAGAAAGGCATGCTCAACGTGAAAAGGTGAGCCATTTGGCTCTTGAGTATGGCGTGTCTCGTCAGACGCTATACAACTGTCTCAACGGCTGATTTTTGTGCGGCCTAGAAAAAGATTATAGCCCTGTAGCCTATGGCATTCAGGGCTTTTCTTGTTTTTGTTTGAGAACTGGCTTCCGAACCTACCCCTCATGCGTATATGTTTTGTACAGCGAAGTCACAATCCCCTGCTGTGTTCCAGGGGCAAGAAAGGGCAGTCCTACAACTGGGCTGCCCTTCTTAATTTGGCTTATCGTATTGCACTCTACAAACGGACTGGAGGAAGGATGAACAGTCTAAAACGACCAAGGAACAAGACGTACCGGCTCAAGCCGGAAACGATCCAGTTTATCGACGGTTTCGCGATGACTTATGGAGTCTCGAAGAACGCGGTTGTGAATCTGGCAATTCTCGACATGAAAAAGACACTTGATGCTGTAATCGCAGACGACCCTCACAAGGGTGCTGTCGCTGCAATGGCCTTCGGCATGCAAGCCGAAAGACTCGATCACTAGGAGGATCACCGATGGAAAACACGAGCAAGCACATTACGTTGCCCGCTCAGCTGTACAACAGGGTGAGCAGGGTCGCCGAACAGACTGGGGCACCGTTTAGCCGCCTTGTTCTGGCTGCTCTGAATGAGATGTTACCCCTTTGGGAAAAGGGGCTGGCTGGTTTCTACATTGATAACCCCCAGACCTTCGAACATCAGGTCAGGGCGTATCTGCAAGAAGCCGAAAGAAAGCGGTCTCAAAGGTCGCTGAACGAATTGCTTGGGAAAGCCGAGTAGGCCCAGCAGTATTGATAGTACTGGGGGCAAGAGTAGCTGTGGTCGTGCATGGTTCGCTTGATCGAGAAGCCTAGAGCCGTAATGCAATCACGCTTACTCCCCCTCGTGGTAAGGAGCCGCAGGAGACGGGGCACCGCGTGTCGCCCAAAATTTTTGACCCCTTACCCCCGGTTTTGCCCCATCCCAGCATACAGGAGCAAACACAATGCCCACGAAGAAAACCCGCTACAGACCCGACCTATCCACACTGGATAATGTGGCAGCCGAGGTCGGGAAAATCTACAGACTCATGCGAAATGCCGAAATCCCCGTGAACGACGGAAGTAAATACTGCTACGTCCTGCGTGAGATGTTCTCGATGATGGAGAAGATCAAGACTGTTCGCTCCATCGAGGAACTGGAAGCCCAGATCGCAATGCTCAAGGAGGGCCAGACTCATGTCGGAAATGACGATGAGATTGCGGAAATTGCAGAAGGACTGCAATGAACTCGTAATCAAGAATCAGCCCCCGATGTTCGTCTGGCAGTGTGTCTCGGTTGATCATGATCTTGTCCAGAACGCGCAAGACTACAACCCCGTCGATGTCCACCTGAGACCAGTAGACCTACCAGACGATCAAGCCGAGTTGATCCGAATGATCAACCAAGGCGAAGTGCTCCTGCTTTCAGGGATACTTCGCCTTTTTTGTGTCCCCGCCTCGATGAACCTCGACCAAGTCGGGAAGCTCATTGAGGCACTGAAACGCCGCTTCGGCGGTAATCACTCTGCCGTCTATCGGGCGGCATACAAAATCCTGTTCCCAAAGGAGCATTCAAATGGAAAAAGTAATCGCTGAAATGAAGGCCGCTCTGGCCGCCCTGACTCACAAGATGTCCAAGGTCGAGTTGGATGCAGCCGATACCCGGATTCACCTCAAGGCTCTCGGCGGCGAAGTAAGCAGCCTGTCTGGACAGGTTCAGAACCTCGACAAGCTCGTGGAAGCTGTCCAGAAGGTCGAGGTCCAAGTCAAGGAACAGAAGGCCACGACCGAGGCCAAACAGATGTCCATGACCGAGATCGGCGCACTCTACAAGAAAGACCCCGTTGCGGCCCGAAAGGCAATGGAGGCGCAGGGGCTGAAGATCGACACTGGACGTGGTGGCAACCCGTGGATCAACCGGGACGTGACCGAGCAGAAGCGAATCCGCAGCATCGACCCTGAGTTGGCCGACAGGCTTGAAGCCAAGGCCGCAGCGCATTACGCCGCTTCGATTCGATGACATACATGTGTGGCTCAATCAGAAGAAGGAAATGACTTCTGGCAAGACATCAAGTGGTACGCCACTGGCCCTGTGCTGCGGCACCCCAAGTGCGCTGGCCGTCTGACCGGTCTGGTTGACCCTGACGCCTAAGCGCGAATAGCCCCGCCCGGTGGCATGGAACCGGGCAACCGACAAATCGCACCATGATGTGAAAAGGCCCACCCCGCCGACAGGGGTGGGCCTATTTTATTGGCCTATCTGCTTGAGGAAGTCCTTCATCTCAGAGGGTAGGGCGGTCATTGCGTTCACTGCCGAGGCTAATTCGCCTAGTTTGATGGTAAAGCCAAAAACTTTGCTCACGATTCCATCAGTCTCTTTCTTGGTGAATTCGCCTTTTTTGAACTTCACACTCAGTTTGCCGAATGAGTAGCTAAAGACTTCTTCAAAGGGCTGAGAGCCATTAAACTTGTAGAGAAAGATTGCTCTCCTTGCAGATTCCAGAATCGCCATGAGTACAGTTTTCAACTCTTCATTATCAAGGTTGAGAACTTCGCTGATGAGGTCTTGAACCTCATCCGCAAGCTTCTGGTATTCGTCATCTGAAATTTTGGTTTCAGTGATGATGTCAGAAAAAAAGATACTGTACGCCTGTAATGCCGTGACCCCTACGTCAGAAAGACGATTTAAATATTTGTTCCACTGGACACTAAGGTTTGTTTCTCGACACTGAGTGAAGACCGTCCCCAGTTGAGGCAAGAGGGTATCCTCAATGCGCTCATCATGCTTGATAGTGTCTTCGACCCTTCCCGCTAATTTCGCCAACTCATAGGCGTACATCAAAGCGGTTTCCTGCTGATTATCTTCGTTCTCTCCAAATGCAAGTATATAAACATTCCAAGTAGCTAGGCTGGGGTTTGTTTTCTTCATCCTCTGAACTAGTTCAAGCAGTCTCTGCGCTGCATTAAATGTATTATTTCGAGCCATTTGTCCTCCTGATTTGGTCATGGCTTATACAACACCCCTGAAGGATGTTCAATGCTGTCTATAATCATCACAAAATATATTGCCGAAAACATGCCCGATCTCACCACGGGCAAGAACCTTTTCACTGAAAACAGCACCGGCAACCAGTGCGTTGCGGTTATCACCCGTGACCTGACCCCGTGGCCCGGTATGCCCCAGAGCTTCCGCAAAGCCCTCATTGAGGTCGAGGTGAAGGGCTACCGCATGGCCGAGGCCAACGCCCTTTCTGAGGCTATCCTTGTGCTTCTGGAAGGCATGCAGAGCGTCTATGAGACCGTCAGCATCCGCACCGTCGAAGCCAAGCAGTTGCCCTGCTTCCAGCATGACGGCACCTGTACCTGCACCTTCCGGGTGTTCTTCGTGGAGGGTGAGTAATGAAGGCGTACCTCAACCAGATCGAAGCGGCTGAATACTGCGGCTACAGCGTGGACACCTTCAGGCGGCACCTGAGAAGTTACCCGTTGCCCAAGTACGGGCCGACAGGTAACCGCTACAAGACTGTTGACTTAGATTCATGGATGGAAGCCCCCCACAAGTTCAAGGTCATTCCGTTCAGGAAGCCTGAGAAACTGCTCTCACTGGCAGAGCAGAAGGCGGCAGTGTTCGGGTATGGCAAGGCGGGCTAGAGCGGTATGTCAGTGTCCGAAAAGTGGGCGTCAGTATGGTAAATTGGTATGGTAAAATAAAAGGCGCTTACAGATTGTTTCTGTAAGCGCCTGTTTTTCTTGGTGGAGACGAAGAGATTTGAACTCTCGACCCCTGCCTTGCGAAGGCAGTGCTCTCCCAGCTGAGCTACGTCCCCATTGGTGGAGCGTTGTTACCGCTTTTCGGGATGAAGCTCAAGCCTTTTGAGCGGATAAAAAATTCATTGCCTTGAAAATGGTTTCGATCCGGTTCGCGTACGTGTGGTCCCGGAGGATACATTCCCGCCAGGCCTGGCGCAGGGCGCGTTTTTCCGGGGTTTCCTCGCGGTGGCGGATGACCATGTCGTGGATGTCGCCGGGCCGGGAATAGGCGATGGGCTCGACCAGTTCGTCCGGGAATATCTGCAGGCCGGGGTGGGTGTCGGTCAGCAGGAAGCCGCCCGCGCACCAGACGTCGAAGTTGCGCTGGTTCAGCCCGGCCGGAAGCTGCATGCCGGTGACGTTGAGGACCACGCCCGCCGCGCGGTAGAGGGCGGGCAGATGGGCGTAGTAGTCCACCACCGGGCGCACGTCCGCGTCCGGGTTGTCCAGGGTTCGCCAGCCGTCGTCGCCGAAGATGACGACCCGGCCCGCCGCGTTGAGGCAGCGGCGCTTCCATGCGTTCGAGGCGAACTCGGCCCCCGCGCCCACGGCCCGAACCCGATTGCCCGGCCAGAGCGGCGCAATGCCCATCCGGTCGCGCCACCAGTGGTAGTCGAAGCGGGTGGGGCCCGTGGCGTCCGTGATCAGTTTGGCCGCGTCTTCCGGCACGGTCTCGCCCGCGAAGAATTTGTCCTTGTCCGGGAACTGGGAGCGGCCCACGAAGACGAGTCTGCCCTCGATGTCTCGGGCATGCTCCGGGAGCGCGCCGCCGGTCTCGAACAGGCTGGGCGAGGCGGCCAGGGGCAGGTGGGTCACCCGCCGCGCGCCGTTCTCGATGAGCGGGCCGATGAAGCTGTGGTCCGTGACGAACAGGGTGAGCTCGCGCCACGCCTCGTTTTTGACGGCGGTGAGCAAATTGAACGGGTTGTCCACCATCCAGACCGCCATCTTGGCTCCGGCCTCGCGCAGGATGGCCTGGCCCAGGCCGAAGTGGTCGAGTCCCCGGAAATTGATCGAGAAAAAGAGGTCCGGGACGCCTTCCTGGAGGTAGTCGGGCAGGACCTTGCCCGGGTGTTTGCCCAGGGCCTCGTGGTCGATGCGGACCACCCGCCAGCCCGCGTCCGCAAAGGCCCGGGCCAGTTCCTCGACGAGCAGGGCATCGTCCCCAACGGGCAGCCAAACGGTGCGCGCCAGCCTCGGCCGGGCGCGGTCCTCCAGGGTGAGCCGGGCGGTCAGCGGGCCGTAGAAGGACGGGAACGCCTTCTGCACAGGCAGGTAGCGGACCACGTGGGCGCTGGAAGAAGATGCGACGGTGAAGTCCTCCGGCGCCATGGGCTCGAAGTTGGCGGGCACGCGCCCGAGCCAGCCGTCCACCTGGCCGACGAAGTCCGGGCTCTCCAGGTAGAAGAACGTCTCGTTGTCCGGAAGATTGAACCATTCCGGGATCTTGTCGGGTTCGGGGCCGAGGCCGAGGAAGATCACCGGGGCCTCGTCCAGGCGGCGGTTGACCCGCCATTCGAAGTGGGTCTTGTCGGCGGGCATGGACTTGGCCAGGCCGAGTTCGTCGCGGATGGATATATGTCGGGGTCTGGGCACGTTGATCACTTGGCTTTTTCGGCGGATTCGGCTACTAAGCGCTCCACGCCGCATTGACGGAGCGATACCATGAAACAGTACCAGGACAAATACTTCAAAAGGGCCAAAAAGGAAAACTACGCCGCCCGCTCGGTCTACAAGCTCAAGGAGATGGACCAGAAGTTCCACATCTTCAAGAGCGGCCAGACCGTGCTCGACCTCGGCGCAGCCCCCGGTTCCTGGACCCAGTTCGCCGGAGAGCGCGTGGGCCCGCAGGGGCGGGTGCTCGGCGTGGACCTGCAGACCACCAAACACTCCTTTGCCGAGAACACCACCTTCCTGCAGGCGGACGTGTTCTCGGATTCGCCCGAGCTGCTCGAGGCCATGGAGCCGCTTGCGCCGTTCGACGTCATTATCAGCGACATGGCCCCCAAGACAACCGGAATCAAGTTCGCGGACCAGGCCAATTCGCTGGAGCTGTGCGAGCGGGCCTTCGAGGTGGCGCTCAAATACCTCAAGAAGGGCGGCAACTTCGCGGTGAAGATCTTCGAGGGCGGCGAGATCAACGACTACCGCGACATGATCCGCCCGTATTTCGGGAAGATAAAGAATTTCAAACCGTACAGTTCCCGGTCCGAGAGCAAGGAGATATTCATCGTTGCGCTTGGCTTTAAGGGCGTTGACGGGTAGAACATTGGACCGACCAGCAATTAAGACCGATAGCGATATATTCAGGAGGAAATATGGCCGGACATAGTAAATGGGCGAACATTCAGCACCGCAAGGGGCGTCAGGACGCCAAAAAGGCGAAATTTTTCACCAAGGCGGCCAAGGACATCATCCTGGCGGCCAAGGCGGGCGGCGGCAACCCCGACGACAACTCGACGCTGCGCCTGGCCATCCAGAAGGCCAAGGCCGTGAACCTGCCCAAGGACAAGATCGACAACGCCATCAAGAAGGGCACCGGCGAACTGGCCGGCGGCGATCTGGCCGAGATCCTGTACGAAGGATACGGCCCGGGCGGCGTGGCCATGCTCGTCGAGGTGGCCACGGACAACAAGAACCGCACGGTGGCCGAAATCCGCCACGCCTTCACCAAGCACGGCGGCAACATGGCCGAGAACGGTGCGGTGTCCTACATGTTCAACCGCAAGGGCGTTATCGTATTCACCAAGGACAAGTTCACCGAGGACGAGCTCATGGAGATCGGCCTGGAGGCCGGTGCCGAGGACATCATCGACGACGGCGATTCCTTCACCGTGCACACCGCGCCCGGCGATTTCATGGCCGTGCAGCAGGCCTTTACCGACGCGGGCATGGAGTACGAGTCCGCCGAGTTCAACCAGGTCCCCGAGACCCTGGTGCCGGTGGACGCCGCCGTGGGCAAGAAGGTCATGAACCTGTTCGACGCCCTGGACGACAACGACGACACCCTGAACGTCTACATGAACGCCGACCTGCCGGACGACCTGTTCGACGAGGAAGACTAGGCTTTATGGCGGAAGGGCTGGTCGTCCTGGGGCTCGACCCCGGCACGAGGGTCACCGGCTACGGCGTGGTCCGGGAACTTTCGGGCAAGGCCGAACTGGTGGCCTCCGGCACCATCCGCACCCCGGTCAAGAAGGACATGGCCACCCGCATGGGGGTCATCTTCAACCGGATTCAGGAACTCATCGATCTGCACGCGCCGGCGGAAGCCGCCATCGAAAACGTGTTTGTTTCCAAAAACCCCTCGTCGGCCCTCAAGCTCGGGCAGGCGAGGGGTGCCTGCATGGCCGCCTGCGCCGTGAACAGCATCCCCATGGGCGAGTACGAGCCCTCCAAGGTCAAGAAGAACCTGGTCGGCGTGGGCAGCGCGCCCAAGTCCCAGGTGGCCTACATGGTCGCCCACTGCCTGGGCATCAAGAAGCCCGACTGGCCCGAGGACGCCTCGGACGCCCTGGCCATCGCCATCTGCCATCTGAACGAACGACGCATGCGGCGGCTGACCTGCTCCTGATCCGGGGGCAGGGCGCAAAAAAGGCCCGTCCGGTACCACCGGGCGGGCCTTTTTGTTTTCCGTCTCGCGGTTACTTCTTCTTGGGCTTCTTGCTCTTGTCCTTGCCCTTGGTCATGTCGTCGTCCATGCCCTTATTCTTGTCCTTACCTTTGTCCTTACCCTTGGCCTTGCCAACACCGTGCCCGCCGCATTCCTTGGCGATGCGGCCCCAGCCCATGCCGGAGTCGCGCATGGCCCGGATCTGGTCGCTGGTCTTGCCGCACTGCCGGGCGAGCTGGTCCACCTTGGCGTTGTCCAGGTTGGACTCGGCCCGGCGGTAACGATCCTGGGCCTGTTCGTATTCCATCTGCGCGGCGGCCACGTCCTTCTGGGCGGCGTCCTTCCTGTTGCGGACCGCGTCCAGGATTTCCTTGGCCTTGGCCACTTCTTCGGAGGACTTGGCGGCCTCCTCGACCACGGCCTCGCCCACCAGGGATACGAGTTCGTCCTGGGTCAGGTCCTCGCCCTGGGCCAGGGCCGGAGAGGCGGACAGGAGGAGCAGGGCGCCTGCCAGCAGGTAATAGGCGATTGTTTTCATGTGAAGCTCCCTCTTTGCAGGTTGGTTCCGCCCGCAAAGCGCTGGCGGAGGACGAAAAATCCACTGTCGAATATAAAATGATGCGACCGTTTGGTCAAGGCGGATACCCTTTGAATTACGTCCACTCTTCGGATAAAGTCACATCAGGGAGGATTTCCATGATCGGATATTTGCAGGGTGAACTGCTTTCGGCGGACGACAAGGGCCTGGTCCTGCTCACCCCCGGCGGCGTGGGCTACGAGGTGGCCGCGCCCACCTCGGTCCTGGCCAAGCTGCCGGGCCGGGGCAAGGAGGTGCGGCTGTACATCCATACCCAGGTGGGCGAAAAGGCCATCGATCTGTTCGGCTTCCTGGAGGCCGACGATCTGGACCTTTTCCGCACGCTCATCTCCATCGACAAGCTCGGGCCCAAGAAGGCCATGGCCATCCTGTCCATGTTCGACGCGGCCCACCTGCGCGAGATCGCCTTCCGCGAGGACGTGACCACCTTGTCCACGGTGCCCGGCATCGGGCCCAAGTCCGCCAAGCAGATTCTCTGGAATCTCAAGGACAAGGTGGACAAGCTCAGCCACGTGACCGGCAAGGTGCCGAGCGCGCCCCAGGGGCCGCAGGGCGAGTACCTGGACGCCCTTGCGGGGCTCAAGGGGTTGGGCTACGGTGAGGATGAAATCCGGCCCATGCTTCTCGAAACCTTCGACGACGAACCCGATCTCGACGCCGCCGGCGCCATCCGCGCGGTGCTCAAGAAAATCAACGCGGCACGCTCATGAGCAAATGCACCCTTCCCGAGGAAAACGTCCGGCCCAGGAAACTGTCCGAGTTCATCGGCCAGGTCGACCTGCGCACCAACCTCGACGTCTTCATCCGGGCCGCGCGTGAGCGCGAACGCTCCCTGGACCACACCCTGTTCTACGGCAACCCCGGCCTGGGCAAGACCACTTTAGCCCGGATCATGGCCTCGGAGCTGGGCGTGAACATGGTCTCCACCTCCGGCCCGGTCATCGAGCGGTCCGGCGACCTGGCGGCCATCCTGACCAACCTGGAGCGCGGCGACATCCTGTTCATCGACGAGATCCACCGCATGCCGCCCACCGTGGAGGAAGTGCTCTATCCGGCCATGGAGGATTTCCAGATCGACCTGGTCATCGGCTCCGGCCCCGGCGCGCGCACGGTCAAGCTCGACCTTGAGCCCTTCACCCTGGTCGGGGCCACCACCCGGCTCGGGCTGCTGACCTCGCCCCTGCGCGACCGTTTCGGCTGCATCTTCCGCATCGAATTCTACTCCCCCGAAGAGCTCGGGCGCATCGTGGAGCGCAGCGCGATCATCCTCGGCGTGGAGGTGGAGCCCGAGGGCGCGTTGGCCATCGGCCGCAGGGCGCGCGGCACCCCGCGCATCGCCAACCGGCTGCTGCGGCGCGTGCGCGACTACGCCCTGGTGCACGGCTCGGGCGTGGTCACCCGCGAGCTGGCCGAGTCCTCGCTGGAGCGCCTGGACGTGGACCAGTACGGCCTGGACAACATGGACCGCAAGATCCTGACCCTCATGGTCGAGCACTTTAACGGCGGCCCGGTGGGGCTCAAGACCATCGCCGCGGCCTGCGCCGAGGAGGTCCGGACCATCGAGGACATCTACGAGCCGTACCTCATCCAGTGCGGCTTCCTGAAGCGCACCCCGCGCGGGCGCGTGGCCACGGCCAAGGCGTACCAGCACCTCAAGATGCGCATGGAAGACGGCCAGGCCACCCTGCTCTAGGTCCGTCCGCATTTCATCTCGTCGGATAATCATTGTTTCTCCGGCCCGTTCCGTTAGCATGGGGCCGAACGACAAACCCTATTGGAGGTACCGGACATGGATAAATGGGAATGCCCGTGCGGCTATGTGTACGACCCTGCGGAAGGCGACCCGGACAGCAACATCCCCATCGGGACCAAGTTCGAGGATCTGCCCGACGACTGGGTCTGCCCCAAATGCGGCGCGGAAAAAGAATATTTCGAGAAATTGTAAAAAAATCGTAACAGGCCATTGCCATCCGCCTTACAAAGCGTGTATGGTTGAATCAAGTCAAAGGAAGTGTTTCCAGGTAACGCCAGACAAACCGCATGATTTAGTGAATCTAGACAGCGTTTCAAGGCAACCTCGCTAACAACAGTTGAAAGTCCTTTGGTTGAGGCCCGTAGCACGGCAACCTCTTGCAGCAACATGTTTAAAGCCCCCGGAAGGGGGCTTTTTTTATGCTCTTCGGGCGGCTTCCGATAGCGGGCCATCTGCACATTTTTCGAGGGTCCGCCTGATCCTCACGTACTGGGGGTACGCTGCGGTCAGGCGAACCCTCGGAAAATGCACAGCTGACCCACTCTCGAAAGCCTCGCGTCGTGCGAGCGCGGGGGAGAGAGCCGCTGTCGGGTGCTGGCGCACCCGAGTCGCTCCAATTGAAGAGGATTTGGCGAGTTGGCCGGATCGCCGTGGCCCCCGCCCGCGAAGCGGAGACAAAAAGTTTGGGGCTGACATAGATCTCTCGTCGTATTAGGGGGGACTATGAGGCTAAAAAGATCGCGTTTGTCGGCTCATATATCCGGTCGTCTGATTGAGCATTTCGTTGCTGGCACCCCAGCCCG
>NZ_JBGLYH010000061.1:0-20141 GCF_041414475.1 Pseudodesulfovibrio karagichevae | reverse complement strand
CTGCTCGGCGTCCTGCCCGCCACCGGTTCCGGGGGCCTGATCAGGCCCCCGGAACCGGTGGACGAACAATAAAAGTGTTACCCATGTACCCGGGCAGAACTGTTACCCATGTTTCCGGTTGCACAGGACAACCCTTTTCAAAGGGTTTCCCTCTCCCCTTCCCCCGGCCGCCGGAGGCAAGAAAAAAAGGCCGCCCCGGGCGGCCCTTTTGCGTGGTTACTTCTTGGGTCGGCAGAGTTTTTTGCCTTCTTCGAGTTCCCGTTCCCGTTTGCGGTTTTCGCGGCGGAGTTCGGCTTCCTTGTAGCGGCGTTTGGCGGTGTCGGTTTCGAGCTTGAGGGGCGGGACTTCGGCGGGTTTGCCGTTGTCGTCCAGGGCCACGTAGGTCAGGTAGGCGGAGTTGGTGTGGCGGACCTCGCCGGTGCGCAGGTTTTCGGCCTCCACGCGCACGCCGATCTCCATGGAGGTGCGGCCCACGTGGTTCAGGCTGGCCTTGAAGATGAGCAGCTCGCCCATGTAGGCGGGCTGCTTGAAGGCCATGCGGTCGATGGACACGGTCACGGTGTTGCTGCGCGAGTGGCGCTTGGCCACCACGCCGCCGGTCGTGTCCACGTGCTTGAGTATGACGCCGCCGTGCAGGTTACCTGCGGGGTTGGCGTCCTGGGGCAGGACGAGGTGGGTCATGATCACCTCGGACTCTGCTGCGGATTTCGCTTTCATATCAGTCCTCTCTGGATTTTCCATAGTGTACGCGGGCCTCCCAGACCAGTTTCCCGATCTTGCGGCCCAGGTCGGCCTGGCGCGTCTTCATCAGCGCTTCGGCCGCCTCCTGGTTGCCCTGCTGCTTGAGCAGGGTGGCGGATTCCAGATCACGCAGGTGGCTCTCGCACTCCCGGATAATACCAGAAAGGTTCAGGGTTTCCAGTTCCTTGGGTACGCGGACACTGCGGACTTTCTTGCTCATGGCACCACCCCCCGGAGGTTTTCATTGTGTCATTCAAATTGATGACAGAGCGTGGCGCGGTGGTCAAGCCCCGTATTTCGGGCGTTTCCGGGCCAAAGACTGGGGGGTGGCCCTTGAGGGAAGATGACGGTATGATGCTCTGCGTCGGGCCGGAAATGCCGCCCCGGACACAGTCAACGGAGTTCAGATGGATACTTTCGATAATCCGACGGGAAAACGGCTGGCGGGCCTTTCCCTGGCAGCGCTGGGCGTGGTCTTCGGCGACATCGGCACCAGCCCTCTGTACGCCCTGCGCGAGTGCTTTCACGGGGATTTCGGCATTGCGGTCACCCACGAGAACGTCCTGGGCGTCCTGTCCCTGATCTTCTGGGCGCTCATGCTCATCGTCTCCTTCAAGTACCTGACCATGGTGCTGCGCGCCGATCACGACGGCGAGGGCGGCGTGCTCGCCCTGACCACCCTGGTCAAGCCGCGCCGCGAGCACATGACCAAGGGGGCCTGGGTCCTGATCATCCTCGGCCTGTTCGCGGCCTGCCTGCTCTACGGCGACGGCATGATCACCCCGGCCATCTCGGTCCTGAGCGCCGTGGAGGGGCTGGGGCACATCACCCCCCTGTTCGACCCGTACATCCTGCACATCACCCTGGCCATCCTGATCAGCCTGTTCCTGCTGCAACGCCACGGCACGGCCAAGGTCGGGACCCTGTTCGGCCCGGTCATCCTGATCTGGATGACGGCCCTGGCCCTGCTCGGCCTGCACCAGGTGATCAAGAACCCCTCGGTGTTCGCGGCCATCCTGCCCTGGCACGGCCTGCATTTCCTGATCGCCAACAAGGTCCACGGCTTCGTGGTCCTGGGCGCGGTCTTTCTGGTGGCCACCGGGGCCGAGGCCATCTACGCGGACCTGGGCCACTTCGGGCGCAAGCCCATCCGGCTGACCTGGTTCTTCCTGGCCCTGCCCGCCCTGCTGCTCAACTACTTCGGCCAGGGCGCACACCTGCTGGCCGCGCCCCAGGACGCCTTCCACCCGTTCTACGCCATCGTGCCCCGCTGGGGAATCATCCCCATGGTCATCCTGGCCACCATGGCCACCATCGTGGCCTCCCAGGCGGTCATCACCGGGGCCTTTTCCCTGACCTCCCAGGCGGTCCAGCTCGGCTACCTGCCGAGGCTGCGCGTGACCCACACCTCGTCCACGCACATGGGCCAGATATACGTGGCCCCGGTCAACTGGCTGCTGATGATCTGCACCGTGGGCCTGGTCCTGGGCTTCCGGACCTCGAGCCGCCTGGCCGCGGCCTACGGCGTGGCCGTGACCGCGAGCATGCTCGTCACCGCGACCCTGTTCTACGTGGTCATGCGCAGGCGCTGGGAATGGAAGCTGCCCGTGGCCGTGGGGCTCACGGCCCTGTTCTTTTCCGTGGACTTCTCGTTCTTCGCCGCGAACATGACCAAGATCGCCCACGGCGCGTGGTTCCCCCTGGTCATCGCCCTGCTGGTCCTGGCCGTGATGCTCACCTGGGAGCGGGGCAGCGAGATCCTGGCCCAGCGCGCCCAGGGGCTGACCCGTCCCCTGGACGATTTTCTCAAGGAGATCGCGGACAATCCGCCCAAGCGCGTCCCGGGCCAGGCCGTGTTCCTGACCCGCAGCCACAACACCGTGCCCGTGGCCATGATCCAGAACCTGCGCCACAACAAGGTCTTGCACTCCGAGGTCTATTTCCTGAACATCCGCACCGAGCAGATCCCCCGCGTGCCCAACTTCGAGAAGATCGAGCTGGAACGGTTCGGCTCGGGCGTCCACCGGGTTATCGCCCATTTCGGCTACATGGAGGAACCCACCGTGGCCGTGATCTTCGCCCTGTGCAAGGACAAGGGCGTGAACGTGGACATCAACTCGGCCAGTTTCTTCCTGGGCCGCGAAAAGCTGACCGTGGGCGATCCTCCGGCCATGAGCCGCTGGCGCTCCAGCCTCTACCTCTTCCTGGCCAGGAACGGCATGGATCCGGCGGCGTTCTTCGATATCCCCTCCGAGCAAGTCATCGAAGTAGGCGCGAGGTTGCAGATTTAGCGGGGGGGGGCGGCTTCCGATAGCGGGCCATCTGCACATTTTCCGAGGGCCCGCCTGATCCTCACGTACTGGGGTACGCTGCGGTCAGGCGAACCCTCGGAAAATGCACAGCTGACCCACTCTCGAAAGCCTTGTGCCAGCGCGGTAAAAGAGCCGCTGTCGGGTGCTGCGCACCCGATTCGCTCCAAGTGAAAGACAGGGCCTTCGACTCATTGTAGAGGCGGAGGCCTTTGTCTATGCGTACTTACCCCGCGAAGCGGCGCTAAAAAGTTTGGAAGAGGGAGTCCAGAGGGGGAAACTTTTTCAAAAGTTTCCCCCTCTGGCCGCCGGAGGCATTAAAAAACTCGTGGCCCGCTACAGCGGGGCGCGAGTTTATTTGTAATGGTCTCAGGGGTGGTTACATGACGCGGCAGCCGTCTTCGGTGACGAGGACCTGGTATTCCCAGCGGATGCCGCCCCAGGCGGGGTCGTAGAGGCCGGGTTCGACGGTGACGACCATGCCGGGTTCGAGCTGGCCCTGGCCCGCGCGGGACAGGGACGGCGGTTCGTGGGTTTCGAGGCCCACGCCGTGGCCCAGGCCGTGGGTGAAGAGGGTCTCGACGCCGTCCTTTTCAAAGACCGCGTAGGCGGCGTGGTAGGCGTCCACGCAGGACAGGCCGGGGCGGATGATGTCGATGGCCGCCTGCTGGGCGGCGCGCACCTGCTCCATGGTCTTTTTGAAGCGGTCGGACGGCTTGTCGCCGACCCAGAAGGTCCGGGTCTGGTCCGAGTTGTAGTCGAGCAGGCGGCAGCCGGTGTCGATGAGGACCAGGTCGTTTTCGCGCAGCCTGGTGTCGCCGGGGATGCAGTGGGGCAGGGCCGCGTTGGGGCCCACGCCCACGATGGTCGAGAAGGCCAGCTCCTGGGCGCCGTGTTCGCGGAAGAACTTCTCCACCAGCCAGGCCACTTCCTTTTCGGTGCGGCCGGGGATCAGCTCGCCCTCGATGTATTCGAAGAGTTCGTGGTTGAGGCGCATGGATTTGTCCATGCGGCGGATTTCGTCCTCGTCCTTGACGATCCGCAGGGACTCCACGAGGTTTTCGGTGGCGGTCAGGGTGAAGTTCTCGGCCAGCTTGTCGTAGTCGAACAGGTGCAGGGCCTTGGGCTCGAAGCCCAGGGAATCGACGCCGCGTCCTTTCAGGAATTCGGCGATCTCCTTGTGCTTGCGGGCCGTATAGATGCACAGGTTGTTCTCGTCCCAGACCTGCCGGGCCGCGTCGAAGTAGCGCGGGTCGGTGAACAGGTAGTCGTCGTCCGGGGTTATCACGACCCAGCCGGACGATTCGTTGCACTGGGCGTCATGCAGCTCGAAGCCGCTCAGATAGTACCGGTTGGCCGCCAGCGAGACGAGCATGGCGGACAGGCCGCGAGCGTGCATTTCGCTTTTGAGCTCCTCGCGGCGTTTTTCAAAAACGGATTTGTCCATGGTGTCCTAATCCAGTGTGTAGGTTTTCTCCGGGGTGCCGGTGAGCATGCGCTCGGCCCATTCCACGCCCTGCATGACCGAGTGGTCCATGTTGGAGACCTCGTATTTCCAGCCGCCGAAGCGGCCCCGGGACTGGATGCCCATGGCTTCCAACCCCGGCTGGAGAACGCGGAGCGCGTTGTCGCGCGCAAGGCTCGGCACGGGATAGCCGTAGTCCACGGCCATCTCCCAGCGGGTCAGGATGTCCTCCACCCTGTCCCCGCGCAACAGGTCGGAGTTTACCAGACCCTGCACGGTGCGGTCCATCAGTTCGTTGACGTTTTCCGGCTTGTGCTCCGAGAAGGAGGTCTCGCACATGAAAGCCAGCTGCCCGCCGGGCCGGGCCGCGTTGTTCGGCGAGTAGTTGTGGAAATTGGTCACCCGGTAGAAGGGGCTGTCGCTCTCCGGGAAATACATCCAGCACCGGGAGTCCGGGGCGGCGTCGGGCTCCATGTCGAGGCCCACCCCGGCCACATATACCGAATTGTGGACCAGGTCCCCGGCCGCGTCGATCATGGCGTCCGGCGCGTCCGCGAGCCAGTCGCGGGCCAGGACGTCCAGGGGCGCGGTGTTGAGCAGGGCGTCGTACTCCACGGTCAGGCCCTGCGCGGTGGTTACGGTCCCGGCCTTGGCGTCGACGCGTGTGACGGCCTGGCCGTACTCGATGCGTCCGGCCAGACGGTCGGCCAGCCGCCGGAAGATCTCGCCCGTACCGCCGTGCAGCGGAAACTTGAAGGTGTTGTTCGGGCCCCAGGCCACGTCGTCGCGTTCCAGGATGATGTTGCGCAGGACCTTCTTGAGGTCCACCACCGAGACCCGCTCGCCGATCCAGCCGAACTGCATCAGCTCGGGCGGGGTGGCCCAGACCTTGAAGTTGTACGGGTCCATGAAGTGGCGGGCGATGCCCGGCCCGAAGACCGCGTCGATCCACTGGGCGAAGTTCTCGGGAGACGCTTCGGGCCGGTTGCCGGGCAACAGCCCCTCCACGCACTCCCATCGGGCCGCTTTCGGCAGGTGGCGGATGTTGTTCTGGAACGGATAGGGCACCCAGGTGTTGTTGGAGCGGACCCAGGACTCGCGCTGGTGCTCCAATCGCTCGGAGCCGAGCAGGGAGTCCATGAGCGCGTCGAAGTAAGCGTAGTGGGAGAAGACCACGTGGCCGCCGATGTCCCAGGTGAAGCCCTTGTCGTCCTTGAAGCTGGCGGCCAGCCCGCCCGCGTGGGCGTTGCGCTCGAGCACCAGGAAATCGGCCTCGCCGAGCGCCTTGAGCCGGTGGGCCGCGCCCAGGCCCGTGGGGCCCGCGCCGATGATCAGATATTTCGTTTTCACTGTGCGCCTCTGGTTGCAGTGGGTAGTTCTTTCCGGTCCGTGGAACCGTATCAAGTTTGGTGCCAGCCTGCGGCCCGCGTGTCAAAGGGGCGGGATGCCGGGAGATCGGCCGGGCCCGGGGAAATAATAACACGGCTAAGGATACGGCCCCTTGCCAATCCCCGGTAGGGGGCTTACTTTGAAACCATGACCAGGAAATTCGATCCGGAACTGCTGTATGTGGAATGTCACCGTTGCGGCCAGCCTGTCCTCTGGAAGCGCGGCATGACCACGAAACTCCTCAAACTGGCCAAGATCGATCCGTCCACCCTGGATGCGCGGTGCGTGATCATCTCGGAAGGGTGCCCCAACTGCGTGCCCGACGAGACCACCTTCACCACCCAGGTCATTCGCCTGAACCGGGAAAAGGACGAGCGATCCTCCATGCCGGCAGTGGCCAACTAGGACAGGCCGACATACGGCGTGAAAAGCGCCTGTATTCCGGGTAACCATCCGGAATACAGGCGCTTTCTCCTTTTTTGCCGCCAGGAGGCCCTGCCGACCGGGCGGGGACCTCCCCCGTGTCTGCCTTTGCTTGTCATTTCATGCCCGATCACTAGTCATTCTCTCCCGAAGGCCATTCCCCGGACTGTTTCCAGCGGCCTGTCATAAAATATAACATACTGATTTAATGCGGTAAACAATAGATCCATCCCGCCTGCCCGGCCGCCCATGCCGCGCAAAACCCGTCAAGCTGTATTTTCATACCTCTCGGCTCCGCTCGATACCCTGTCGGCTCCCGGCCGGAAAACCGGGGCTATGCTCCTTGGCAAGCCCGGGGCGCGTCCCCGAAAATCAAGGAGCCGACCAGACATGAGCACAGCCACCCCAGCGATCACCAATTTCACGGCGGGCGAGATATCCCCCAGGCTGGAGGGGAGAACCGACCTCTCCAAGTACTTCAACGGGTGCCGCACCCTGGAGAACTTCCACGTCCACCCCCACGGCGGCACCTCGCGGCGGCCCGGATTCCGGTTCGTGGCCGAATCCCTGGGCCGGAACGCGCCGGTCCTGCTCATCCCCTTCGAGTTCAACGCGGAGCAGACCTACGTACTCGAATTCGCCGAGGACCAGACCGGGCAGGGGCGCATGCGCGTCTTCTCCGGCCACGGCGTGGTCCTGTCCGACGGTTCGCCGTACGTCCGGGACATCCCCTATACGGCCGGTGAGTTCGACAAACTGCGTTACGCCCAGTCGGACAACTCGCTCATCCTGGTCCACCCGGACCACCCGGTGCGCGAGATGACCCGTGTGGACCACGACGACTGGACCCTAGAGGAGATGGCCTTCACCGGACGGCCCGAGGTCTGGGCCGAGGGCGATTATCCCTCGGCCGTATGCTTCTACGAGCAGCGTCTGGTCCTGGCCGCCACCCGGACGAACCCGGCCACCCTGTGGCTGTCGCGTACCGGCGAGTTCACGGATTTCCGGCTGAAGACCCGCGAGGTGCCCATGGACGGCTGGCGGGACCTGGAGATCACCGACGGCAACGGCGACGGGCTGCGCGACGGCAAGGCCGGGGACACCCTCGTCCTCCTGACCGGGGCCGGGTTCGAGGCCCGGGACGCCCTCAAGGGCCAGCACCCGGACGGGACCACCCGCTACTACCGCTACAAGGGCGCCAAGAACTATTCGGCCATCAGCGCGCAGATCACGGTTACCTTCGCAGCCGAGCCCGAAGGCAACCAGATCGAGGCGATCTGGAACGGGAACGGCGAACTCGACGCGGACGCCTGGGAGTGTTTCGAGGTCGGCGACCGGGCCGACGCCCCGGCCGGGGAAGATCCCCTGGACGACGACGCCATCGAGGTCACCCTGTCCGGCCGCCAGGCCAACGGCATCGAATTCATCGTCCCGCGCCGGGCCCTGTGGATCGGCACGGCGGGCGGCGAGTGGACCCTGAGCGCCTCGTCCAGCGACCCGCTCACCCCGGAGAACGTCAAGGCCGCCCAGGAGGGCACCAGCGGGGCCTCGTCCACCCGGCCCGAGTCTGTGGGTTTCGCCACCCTCTACATCCAGCGGGCCGGGCGCAAGATCCGCGAGATGTCCTACCGCTTCGAGGCCGACGCCTACGTGTCCAAGGACCTGACCCTGCTCTCGGAGCACATCACCGAGAGCGGGCTGACCCAGCTGGCCTATGTCCAGGAGCCGGATTCCATCCTCTACGGCGTGCGCACGGACGGGGTGCTGGTCGCCCTGACCTACGTGCCGGACCAGGACGTGGCGGCCTGGTCGCGCATCGTCACCGACGGCGTGGTGGAGCGCGCGGCCACGGTCTACAACGACGCCGAGAAGCGCGACGAGCTGTGGATCGCCGTGCTGCGCACCGTGAACGGCGAGTCCCGCCGCTACATCGAGTACCTGGAGGCCCCGTTCGACGGAACCATCGAGGACGCCTTTTTCGTGGACAGCGGCCTGACCTACCGGGGCGACCCCACGGACACGGTGTCCGGGCTCGGCCATCTGGCCGGGCGGACCGTTTCCGTGCTGGCCGACGGGACCGTGCAGGCCGACCGGACCGTGGCCCAGGACGGCACCCTGACTCTGGACCGGCCCGCCTCGGCCATCCACGCCGGGCTCCCCTACAGCTCGGTGCTCCAGCCCATGCGGCTGGACGCGGGCAGCCAGCGGGGCACGGCCCAGACCAAGAAGAAACGCATCACCAAGGTGGCCGCCCGGTTCCACAACACCCTCGGCGGTCTCATCGGGCCGGACGTGTCCAGGCTGGAACCGGTCTACTTCCGCTCCCCGGCAACGCCCATGGGCCGGTCGCCGGGGCCGTTCAGCGGCGACAAGATCGTCAATTTCCCCAAGGGCTGGGACCGCGACGGGCTGCTGACCATCGTGCAGCGGCAGCCCCTGCCCATGACCGTGCTCATGATCGTGCCCCAGCTCATCGTCAACGAATAACCGGGAACAACCCAAACCATAAAGAGAGGATAACCATGGGAAACGATGCTTCCACGCAGACGCTTGAACAGGGTATGGACCTGTTCAGCAACGTCACGGATTTTCTGGGCGGCCGGATCGGCGGGAACAAGGCCGCCTCGACCGCCGGGGACCGGGCCGCGCTCCTTGAAACCGACGCGGCGGGCGACGCCCACGACCTCAAACGGCGGTCCGAGCGGGACGCCGCGAAGTTCCGGGGGGAGCGCGAACGGACGCGCGCCCGGGGCAACGCGGGCTGGGGCGGCTCGGGGCTGGACATGTCCGGGTCCAAGGCGCTCATCCGCGACGCGGACCGGCTCAAGGACCTCCAGGCCGAGGAGGATGTCCTCTTCGATGGGGAGCGGAACGCCGAGTCCAGGCTGCGGACCGCCCGCAGTCAGGGAAACCTGCTGCGCATCGACGAGGGCCTCGCCCCCGTGCGTTCGACCCTGTCCCTGGGCTCGAAAATCTACGGGAGGAACTGAGCATGACCATTTCCTCCACCGAAACCAAGGCGATCTACACCGGCGACGGGTCCACGGTCAATTTCCCGATCCCGTTCATGTTCCTGCGCAACGAGGACATCCGGGTCCTGGTCATCGACGGAAACGGCCTGGAACTGCCCCGGTCCGAGGGAACCGACTACCGGCTCTCCGGGGTCGGGGAGCAGATGGGCGGAACCTGCACCCTGTCCGAACCGCCCGAGGCGGGGCGAACCGTGGTCATCAGCCGCGAACCGGCCCTGGTTCAGGAGGTGGACTACGTGGAGAACGACGCCTTCCCGGCCGCCACCCACGAGGCCGCCCTGGACAAGCTGACCATGATCTGCCAGGCCCTGGCCGAAAAGCTGGACCGCGCCCTGACCTTCCGCATCTCCTCGGCCGTGACCGGCGTGAACCTGCCCGACCCCGGCCCGGACCTCGTGCTCGCCTGGAACGCTGGCGGCGACAATCTGGTCAACAAAAACGTGGCCGACGCGGGCGGCCTGACCATTCCCGTGCCCATCAGCCAGGGCGGCACCGACGCGGACAACCCGGCCGAGGCCCTGTTCAACCTCGGCTTCGGGGCGGCGGGGCTGACCGTGGCCGGGTGCGATGACGAGGCCGAGATCCTGGCCGCCATCGGGGCCGAGCCCGCGGACGCGGCCCTGCTCAAGGCGGACCGGGCGGGCCTGCTCCGGGCCGCCTACGGCGATGAGGTCCAGGTCCATACCGGCGCGGATCTGTCCGGGCTGGTCATCGCCCGCAATCACGTGGCCTGGACCCTGACCGGCGCGAGTCTGTTCAGCGACGTGGCCCTGCCCTATGACGGGACCTACGTCTTCCACGTCTACCCCGGCGGCCACAGCCTGAGTCTGGCCGCGAGCTACAAGAGCGACGGCCTCCTGCCGTCCCCGGACCCCGACGCCGGGGAGATCCGCATCGCCGTGGAACAGTACAACTCGCGCAAGACCATCGTGTCCCTGCAGAACGTGGAGGTGTAGCATGTTGACTCCCAAGGAAACAGGCGGCAGGGGCGGGGTTTATCCGGTACGCATCGGGTATTCGGCCCTGTGTGAATCCGGGTTTACTTCAACCGGCGCACCGGCGGAAAATGCGACCATGGCCCTGGGATGGAAGCCCACGGCGGTGGATACCGCGTATCCGCTCTGCGATCCGACGAACCATTACCTGCTGACCATCCGCAAGGCCGGGGCCACGGTCACGGTCTGGAAACAGGACGTGGAGCTGGGCAGCTACACGACCACGGCCACGACCTACGCCGGGCTTCTGGCCGAGGCGCTGGCGGCCTATGCCGGGAACGCCAGTGGCTATTTCTCCCGGCTTGTGGTGGTGGAGAGCGCCTTGGACTATTCCCGCTTTTACCAGCTTTCGCCGGCAGCCGCCGGGGTGTGGGTTCCGCGCCGCCTGGCCGGCATGGATGCGCATACCCTGCTCGAGTTCACCGACGCGGCGAACCTGGGCGCGGATTCGTCGGGAAGCGGCAATCACTGGACGTTGACCGGGGCCGCGCAGTCCGTCGATACCCCAACCAACAACTACGCCACGCTCAACCCCCTTGGCGGGGCTTCTTCCGTCGCCGTGCTCTCCGACGGGCTGCTGTCCATAACCGGGGATGGAGTGGGGGCGCCGTGGAGTAAGGCGGTGTCCACCCTCGGAGCTACCGGCAAGGTCTACTGGGAGGTGACCCTCGGGCAGTTAACGGCCCAAAATTATACTGTAGCCGGTATGATTGTAGCCCCCGGTGGGACGACGCAGTCTGATTATCCCGGCATTACAGCCGATGGATGGGGAATACAATCCTTTAACGGTAACCTCTATCTGTACCACAACGGCACATACACGAACCTGGGCGCGTGGGGAGACGCGTACGCCGGAGATGTCTTTGGCCTTGCGGTGGACCCGGAGTTGGGCAATGTATGGGTGCGGAAGAACGATACCGCATGGTTCGGATGCGGGGACCCGGAGTCGGGCAGTCTTCCGACGTTCTCCATTACCCCGGGGCTCACCTTCATGGCCGTTGCACAACTTGACAGCGTGGGCAAGTCAACGGTCGATTTCGGCCAGAATGGTTATGCCTATCCGGCCCCCGCAGGGTTCCTGCCGTTGTGCTCTACCAATCTCCCCGAACCGGAAACATTGGATGCGGGCAAGGTCTCGGAGGTGGTCCTTCGTACCGGGACGGGGGCCTCGGTTTCGATAACATCTCTGCCGTTTGCGCCCGACTTCGTGAACATCAAAAGTCGAAGCAATCAGGATATCTGGGTGTTATCCGATACTGCCCGAGGTGCCGGGCATTATCTCTCTACCAACTACAATAATGCTAATGCTACCAGCGGTTATATACTGACGGCTTTCCTCTCAAACGGCTACAGCTTGGGTACCCATGTGGCCGTAAACAGGGCGGCCGCATCCTTTGTCGATGTGGCCTTGAAGGCGGACTTGAAGGCCGGGTTCCAGGTGGTCCGATACACGGGGGACGGCGAGAGCGGCAGGACCATCGCGCACGACCTGAACAAGGTCCCCACGTTCATCATGGTCAAGCGGCTCGATGCGGCGGCTGACTGGAAAATCTACCATCAGGCGCTGGGGGCGGGTAAAAGCATCTCTTTCACCTACGCCGTGGCCGCTGTGGACGCCACCATATGGAACGACACGGAACCGACCTCGGCGGTGATAACCCTTGGCGACAACGCCGCCGTCAATGCTTCCGGCGGAGAGTACATCGCCTATATCTTCACCGACAGCGACGTGTTCAGGGCGTGGAGTTTCATCGGCAACGCTAATGCCGACGGTCCTTTTGTCGACCTCGGCGGGCGGCCGTTGTCCCTCCTGTTCTACAAAAACGCGGAATGGGGTTCGTCGCCCTGGTACAACTACGACGCCGTGCGCGACCCGTACAACAGTACCGATGACATCCTGAATCCCAACTTGTATGCGGCGGAACAGACCAATAATGCAAATTACAAGCTGGCATTTACCTCGCGCGGCTTCAAGCCGCTTACGGCAAACGCCGGTTATAACAGCAGCACGCAGCGTCTGATCGGTTTGGCGCTGCTCGACCAGACTAAATACGCAAACGCCTTCTAAGGAGAGCGATCATGTGGAAATACAATGACGGAACCTTTCGGCAGAATCCCCCGGCCCGCGTGGAATACGCCGGGTATGTCCGCAACTTCGCGGACCTGACCCCGGCCCAGCGCGACGAACTCGGCTACAACGAGGCCGTGCCGCTCAGGCGTGAGCCGTTCACCGCCTACGAAACCGAGTGGGTGAAGGGCGAGGACCTGGTATGCCGCGAGGTCGCGGTCAATGCCGTGGTGGACGAGGCGGCCAGGGACGCGGCGAAAGCGGATGAGGTCCGGGCCCTGCGCGACCGGCTGCTGGCCGAGAGCGACTGGACCCAGCTGGTCGACGCCCCGCTGGACGACGAGGAGAAAGCGGTGTGGGCGACGAAGCGGCAGGCCTGGCGCGACGTGCCGCAGCAGGGGGGATTCCCCGGCGCGGTGGCGTGGCCGGAACCGCCCGCCGTCTAGCGGCGACAAATCATATCGATACCCCTTCCCACCTCAACACGGGGCGTGTTTCCTCCGGGGGACGCGCCCCCCTCTTGTCAGAGGGGGGGGAATCGGGAGCGGGAAAGCCGGGTCTTATCGGGCGGTCAGGCGGACGATCCAATCGCGGAATTCGGGGTAGCGGGCGACCAGTACGGCCCGCTCGCCGTGGGCGTAGTCCGCGTACTCGAAGCCCGGGGCCACGGTGCAGCCCATGAGCGCGAAGTCCGCGCCGGGGAGCAGGCGCAAGCCCTGCCAGGAGCCGCGCGGGACCACTATCTGCGGGCGCTGTCCTGCCAGGACGTCGTTGCCGAAGACGATGGTCTCGCCCGACCCGTCCGGGTGGAGCTGAAGCATCTCGCACGGGCCGCCCGCGTAGAAATGGAAGGTCTCGTCGGAGATGAGCCGGTGCATGTGGGAGTAGGTATCGGGCGTGAGCAGGTAGTAGATGGCCGTGCCCATGGTGCGCGGCCCGGTATACCGGCCCGGCAGGATTTCGCGGGCCAGGGATTCGTCGGCCCGGTGGGTCTCAAGGAACCAGCCGCCCTCCTCGGGGTGGGGGCTCAGGCCGAGATACTCGATGATCTCCCCGGCGGTCGGTGAACCCATTGCTCCCCCCTAGCCGTTGTAGTGGGGCGGCGGCACGTCCGCCGGTCCGGAGGTTTCCAGTTCCTCGTCCAGGGCGCGGACCTTCTTGGCCAGCCGTTCCACCATCCGCCTGAGGTCCTCGATCTGGTTCTGCTGGGCGAAGATCTGGTCGCTCAGCTTTTCCATGGTCCGGTCCTGGAGCGCGACCAGGCTCTCCAGCCGCTCTATTCTCTCGTTCATGCGATCCTCCTTGGTGAGGCGAGTATGCGCCCCGGGCGCGGGGTTGGCAACGGCCCGCGCGGGGTCGGTCAGGCCCGGTTGGTCAGGTACACGCCGCTGATGACCATGAACCCGCCCACGGCCAGGGAGAGGTGGATGGGCTCGTTCAGGAGCAGGTAGCCCGTGAGCACGGCGAAGGCCGGGACCATGTTGATGAAGATGCCCGCCCTGGACGCACCGATGATGCTGATGGCCCGGTAGTACCAGTAGTAGGCCAGGGCCGTGGCCAGGAAGCCGAGGAAGATGACGCAGCCCCAGTCCACGGGCCGGACGTTGTTGAGGTCCGCGATGAATCCTTCAGCCAGGGCGGCGGGCAGGAGCATGAGGGTGCCGGTAAAGCTCGACCAGGCCACCGAGGTCAGCGGGGGCAGGTGCTTCATGACCGCGCGGCCGCCCATGGTGTAGGCGGTCCAGCTGGCCACGCAGCCGAGGATCATGAAGTCGCCCCGGCTCACGCCCCCGGCCAGCAGGGCCAGCGGGTCGCCGTCCGCGATGACCACGGACACGCCCACCAGGGAGATGAGCGCCCCGGCGGCGCGCAGCGGCCCGAACCGCTCCCCGCAGAACAGGGCCGAGATCAGGGCGATGCACACGGGCGTGCAGGCCACGATGAGCGCGGCCCGCCCGGCCGAGATGGACTGCAGGCCGGTGAAGAAGAAATAGCTGTAGGCGAACACGCCGGTGGCCCCGAGGAAGACCACGGGCAGGATCTGGTCGCGCCGCAGCCTGGGCAGCCGCCCGTCGGCCCGCCAGCACATGAACAGCAGGATGACCGAGGCCAGGGCGAAGCGCAGCACGGCGGCGGTCATGGGGTGCACCGACTGGGCCAGGACGCGCCCGGCCACCCAGGTGCCGCCCCACAGCATCATGCTCAGCACGAGCAGGACGTAGGTGTAGGTCAGGGATTGCTTCATGGTCGGAGGGATATACTCGCGAACGAACGAATTATCCACCCCTGGAGACCGGCTTTTTCCCGAGGGTGGCCATCACCTCCGGCGATGCCTGGTCACTGCGGCCCGTCGCCCTTTTTCGTCCCGGCGTAGAGCTCGTACTCCAGCAGCCGGCACTCGATCTTGGCGTTCCAGAAGACGCGCCGCCGCCGGGTGCGCAGCCCCACGCACTTGGCCAGGTCCATGTTGCCGGTGAAGATGTACCCGGTCTTGCCGCCGCAGCTGTGCTTGAAGAAATTCCCGATACCCTTGTAGACCGTTCTGAGCGACTCGATCTCGCCCAGACGCATGCCGTATTCCGGGTTGAGCATGACCACGCCCGGCCCTTCGGGCACCTCGGTCTCGGTGAAGTCGCAGACCTGAAATTCGATGAAGTCGCCCACCCCGGCCAGGCGGGCGTTGTCCCTGGCCGCCTCGATGGCCGCCGGGTCGTGGTCCGTGGCGATGATCCGCCCCTTGATCTCCGGGACTTCCGCGTCCTCGGCCCGCCCCAGCAAGTCGTCCCACGCCTCGGGGTCGTAGCCGACCACGTGCATGAAGGCGAAGTCGTCGCGCAGGAGCCCCGGCGCGCCGTTCATGGCCATGAGCGCGGCCTCGATGGGCAGGGTGCCGGAGCCGCACATGGGCGCGATGAAGTGGCCGCCCCGCCGGGCCAGTTCGGGCCAGTTCGCGGCCAGGATGCAGGCCGCGGCCAGGGTCTCCTGCATGGGCGCCTTGTGCGGCCGCTTGCGGTAGCCGCGGCGGGGCAGGGGCTCGCCCGTGGTGTCCAGGTACAGGGTGGCCCGGTTCTCGCGCCAGTGCAGGAACAGGCAGACCCCGCTCGTGTCCGGGCCGGAGTCCGGGCGCGACCCGGTGCGCTCCGTGAACCGGTCGGCCACCGCGTCCTTGACCCGCAGCCCGGCGAAGCGCGCGTCGTTGACCGTGGTGTCGCGCACCGACGCGTCCACGCGGAAATAGCCGTCCGCCGGAATGTACGCTTCCCACGGAATCCCCTTCACCTCGCGGTACAGTTCGTCCGCGTCGAAGGCACGGAACCGTTTCAGCTCGAAGAGGACCCGGTGTCCGGTGCGTACCCGCAGGTTCAGGCGCATGCAGTCGTTCAGCGAGCCGTGGACCTCCACGCCCGCGTCCAGGGGGATGGTCCGGTCAAAGCCGAGCGTCGTGAGCTCGGTCTGGAGGTACTCGGGCATATCTCTGGGGCAGGTCACCAGGATGGGGGCCGTGTCGGTAAATTTCGTCATGGTCGCTCGTTGATCCCGCCTAGAGGGGACGCATGTCCCACTCGCGGGCTGGATCGTCTTCAGGTTGAGGGTCGGTCGGCTCAAGATCACGCGGGCCACCGGAATCGGCCAGGCGCAAGCGCGTCCGCCTCGCGGAAAGGGCCAGGAACAGGGCCAGCCCGGCCACCGCGGCCGTGGACGGCTCGTAGAAAAGCGGGGTGGACATGCCCTGGACGAACAGGGCGGCGGCCAGCCCCGCGCCCATGCGCGTCAGCCGCCGGAAAACCAGGATGAACAGCCCGGTCAGGCAGACCGTGGGCAGGATGGCCCCCCAGCCGAGGGCGAAGCGCAGCCAGAAGGACGGCACCTGGCTCAGGTGCGCGCCGAACAGGGCGGGCGAATTCGTGACCCGCTCCCAGATGGGGACCATCTCGGGGGGGAAGGTGAAGGGCAGGGCGTGGTTCAGGGGCAGTCCGGAGACCAGGACGGACGGGGTCTGCGAGAACAGGGCCAGGGACTTGGCCCACAGCCAGTAGTCCACGTACCGGGCCAGGTCCGAGGGGGTGATCGGCAGCCGGAAAGTCAGGGCCAGGGCCGCGAAACAGGCCAGGAACACGGACGTGCGCAGCATGCGCCCGCCCCGGCCGAAACAGAGATATATCCACGCCGCCGCGAACAGTCCGGTGCGCGACAGGGTGGCCAGCAGCCCGGCCAGGATCAGGGCCCGGTACAGGGGGATGCCCTGGTCCGGCTCGTACAGCCCGTTGTCCGCCGGGCCCGGCTTGAGCGAGGCGCACAGGCAGACGAGCAGCAGCCCGGCCAGCAGGTCGGCATGGCCGATCCAGCGCAGGGAGGGCGCGGCCCGGTAGATGAACACTTCCACGGCCAGGTCGAGGACGCAGAGCAGCCCGAGCACCGCGCCCCACCGCTGGAAGGCCGCCCGGTCGGGCGTGCCGAAGGTGATGGTCCACAGCCAGCAGAAGCCGAGCATGATCACCGGCGTCAGTTCCGGGAGATAGGGGGTGAACCGCTCCAGTTGGTAGAAGATGTCCTGGTGATACAGGATCACGACGGCCGACAGCCCGGCGAACATGGCCAGCTCCAGAAAGAAGCGGGTCCGCAGCCGCTGCCCGGACCGCCGGAACAGGATGGCGTGCACCGTGCCCAGGGCCGCCAGGGCGACCCACGGCAGGAACGGCGAACTCTCCGGGCCGGGACCGGCGAACCGCGAGAGCAGGGTCCCCAGGGGCACCGCCGCACAGGCCACGGCCAGGGGCACCGCCGCCAGCCTGGACCAGGTCCGTTTCTTGGGCTGTTCCTGTTCCATACGCACCGTCAATTACCTCTTTGGGCACGCCAGGTAAAGGCGGCTCTGCGAATGGTAAAAGGTTTTTTTCAATGATTCCGGATCATATTTTTTTGTCCGTCGCCGAAAACAGGGATTTTTTGTCCCGGCGAATTGTTTAGGTAATTTATTGAAATAATTACGACATTTCTGCAGGCAACAGCCGAGGTCGACAACCGCTTCAAATGTTTTGAAAATATTGTCCGATGTGTGAAAATAGTTTATGGTTGCACCGTGTTGCCAAGCCTGGGGGGGCATGCGTGGACAGTTCGCACTGACTGGAGAGTCCATGAAAAAGGTTGCACAGACCCTGTCCGTCAAAACGGCCTTTGTTCTGTTTGTCCTGCTGTCCGCCATCGGACCGCTGTCCGGTTGCGCCGTGGTCGCCCCGCTGCTCGGCGCGGGCGGGCTCGCGTTCGCGCCCCTGCAATACGCGTCCACGGCCTACACCATCGGCGAGTTCACCTACCAGTACGCAGCCAACGACAAGACGCCCGACCAGGTCATTGAGGCCAAGTACGACGCCATGGTCAGCGGCGAGGCCTTCGAATTGCCCGAGTACCTCCAGTCCGAACCCGCCGGGCCCCAGGCCCCGGTCGTGACCGCCGAGGCCGAAACCCCGATCGACCAGGGCCCGGCCCTGTCCGAAGAGGCCCGCCGCAAACGCATTGAGAATATCCTCGGCAAACGCCGCACCCAGTTCGAACGCCTCGAAGTGCGCCGCATGGCCTTCCTCCAGGTCGCCCAGCCCAGGAAAACCCTGAGCTTCAACCAGACCGCCGCCACAGGAACCCCCGACCTCGTCCAGGCCACCGGCTCCCAAGTCTCGCTGGATTGATGCGGAGGACGCCTCCGGCGGGCCCTCGCCGGGCGGGCTTGAAACGCATGCCTCCGGCGGCTTAAGAACCTTTTGAGAAAAAGGTTCTTAAGAATCTCCCAAACTTTTTGTGTGCCTTCGGCAAGGGCGTGCGGGCGCGGGATGGCGAGCTGCTTGCTCGGAGGGGCTGGTGTAGCTTGGCTGTGCGGTGTCCCGAAGGGTTCGCGCCGGACGTCCACGGGCCTCGGAGGGCCGCCCGGCGCGAACCCTTCGGGACGGTTGCCAACGCCGCAGGCGAAGTTGGCGGAACTCGAAAAATGGGTTTTGCGGCGTTTTCGAACGGCGCTAAGAAGCATTTTTTATCGGGCTTACGCCCTTTCCCAAAAAACAACCCGCGATTTCGGGCGGAAAAAACGGCGCACTTCTTTAAGCGAAGCAGCACGCCGTTTCACCCGTTTTTTCTGCCCGAAATCGCACACCGGCACGGCGGAAGGCGTTCCTGTCGCGGCCTTCCGCGCTCGCACGCCCTTGAGCGAAGCGAACATGGGGGTGCAGGGGGCTTTGCTCCCTGCCGGGTCCAGGGCAGCGCCCTGGCCGTCGGAGACGCCGCCCGGCGAGGGCTCTCCCCGAAGGGGCCGCCGGAGGCATTCCCCGCCCCCTATTTCGCCAGCACCGTCAGTATTTCTTCCCAGACGGTGGTGTATCGGGGCGAGCGCATTTCGCGTTTCATGCGCCAGTCGCGGGTGATGCCGGAGGCGGCGAAGGAGAGGGTGTCGCGTCCCCAGCGATGGTTGACGTGGTCCACGGCGCGCATGAGCGGGGCGTCGTCGGGCCGGTGGTTGGGGGGCAGGGCGAGCAGGCTGAGCCAGCGGCCGTGTTCGGGTTCCAGGCCCGAGAGCATGACGCCGCATTTCTTGTATTCGTAGCCGTGCCGGAAGATGCGCTCCATGCCGGTCTTGGCCGCGCGGATGAGGGTGGGCGTATGGGAGGTGGCCACGGGCAGGGGGATGGACACGGTGTTCGAGTATTGCGGCTGCCCGAGCCTGAAGTTGTTGGTCTGGAGGTAGACCATGATGTTCGCCGCCACGGATTTTTGTCTGCGCAGTTTTTCGGCGGCCCGGGTGGTGTACTGGGCGGTGGCTTCGAGCATGTGGTCGAGCCGGGTGACCGGGTGGCCGAAGGAGCGCGATGACACGATGCTCTTCTTGTCTACTGGTCCGGCCTGAAAGCCGAGGCAGGGGAAGCCGCGCAGTTCCAGGAGGGTGTGCAGGCCGGTGACGGTCATCTTTTTCTGCACCCAGTCCCGTTTCAGCTCGCGGAACGTGAGCGCGTCGGTCACGCCCAGGGCGCGCAGGCGCTTGGCGTGGCGCGGGCCGATGCCCCAGACGTCGCCGATGTCGGTCCAGCGCAGCACCCGGTCCGGGTCCGGGCTGGCGGTGAGGTCGAACACGCCCCGGCTGCGCGGCTGTTTCTTGGCGAACCGGTTGGCCAGCTTGGCCAGGGTCTTGGTCCGGCCGATGCCCACGGTCACCGGGATGCCGGTCCAGGCCAGGACCGTGGCCCGCACCCGCCGCGCATACGCCTCGGCCCCGCCCGGCACGCCGCTCAGGTCGCAGAACGCCTCGTCGATGGAATAGACCTCCACCGCCGGGCAGAACCGCGACAATATCTGCATCACCCGGGCGGACATGTCCCCGTACAACGCGTAGTTGGACGAGAACACCGCCACCCCCAGCCGCTTGAGCCGCGACCGGCACTTGTAATATGGCGTACCCATGTCGATGCCCAACTCCTTGGCCTCCGAAGACCGCGCGATCACGCACCCGTCGTTGTTCGACAAGACCACCACCGGCCGCCCGTTCAACTCCGGCCGAAACGCCCGCTCGCACGACGCATAAAAATTGTTGCAGTCAATCAACCCATAACTGGCCATGGCGAAAACGGCAACGGATAGTCTAGACATATTACTTACTCCAATTATTCCGGCTTGATGACCTTACGCGGTTTGCTCCCATCCTGGGGGCCGAGGATGCCGTCCATTTCCATCTGTTCAATG
>NZ_JBGLYH010000060.1:0-20313 GCF_041414475.1 Pseudodesulfovibrio karagichevae | reverse complement strand
AAGGGAAGCCCTTTTCAAAGGGTTCCCTTCTCCCCTTCCCCCGGCCGCCGGAGGCGCGGCTACGCCTTCGGCTTTTTCTTCGGAGTATAGGAGCACAGGGGCTCCTCTTTCAGGTAGTGGCCCTTCATGGTCTGGGCTCGGGCGCGGCAGCCGCCGCAGACCTTTTCGTATTCGCAGTGGCCGCACTTCCCGTCGTAGACCTCGGGGTTGCGCAGGTTGAGGAACTGCTGGGATTTTTTCCAGATATCCGGGAAGGGGATGTCGCGGACGTTGCCGCAGTCCAGCTCCAGGTAGCCGCACGGCTGCACCTGGCCCCGGTGGGAGATGAAGCAGAAGCCGATGCCGCCGAGGCAGCCGCGCGAGACCGCGTCCAGGCCGAAGTGCTCGAAGTCGACCGGGACGCCCTCCTCCTTGGCACGCTGGCGCAGGATGCGGTGGTAGTGGGGTGCGCAGGTGGCCTTGAGCTGCATGTCGGTGGTCTTGCGGAAATCGTAGAACCAGTTGAGCACGTCCTCGTACTCCTCGGCGGTGATGATCTCGGTGCCGAGCTCCACGGCCCGGCCGGTGGGCACGAGCAGGAAGATGTGCCAGGCGGACGCGCCGATCCTTTCGCAGAGATTGAAGATGTCCTTGAACAGGTGGAGGTTGTTCTTGGTCACCGTGGTGTTGATCTGGAATTCGATGCCCACGTCCTTGAGATACTGGATGCCGCGCATGGAGGCGTCGAAGGCTCCGATCTCGCCCCGGAATTCGTCGTGCTGGGCGGCCTCGGGGGCGTCGATGGAGATGGAGCAGCGCTCCACGCCCGCGTCCTTCATCTTCTGCGCGGTCTCCGGGGTGATCAGCGTGCCGTTGGGGGCCATGACGGGGCGCATGCCCTTGGCCTTGGCATAGGCGATCAGCTCGTAGACGTCGGCGCGCATCATGGGCTCGCCGCCGGTGAAGATGATGATCGGGGAGCCCACGTCCGGGAAGGTGTCGATGAGCGCCTTGGCCTCGGCCGTGGACAGCTCGCCCTCGTAGGGCTCGGGGTGCGCCTCGGCCCGGCAGTGCTTGCAGGCCAGGTTGCAGGACCGGGTCACTTCCCAGGCGATGAGCCGACAGATGGGGGTGACGCCGTCGTCGAGGTATTTCTTGGGCGCGTGCTCCGCGCCGGGGTGCATCTTGCCGTGGGGGTGGCCGCCGGCCTGCATGCCCGGGTGTCCGCCGGGATGGCCTTCGGGCGGACAGCCTGTCATGGAACCGGGGTGGCCTTTGGGATGTTCGCTCATATTATTTCAATACCTTGAGTACGTCTTCGGTGAAGTAGGACAGGATCATGTCCGCGCCCGCGCGCTTGAAGCCCACCAGGGATTCCATGACGATGGACTGCTCGTCGACCCAGCCGTTCAGGGCGGCGGCCTTGATCAGGGCGTATTCTCCGCTGACCTGGTAGACGGCCACCGGGGTGTCGAAATTGTCGCGGACCAGCCGGACGATGTCCAGGTAGGGCTGGCCGGGCTTGACCATGAGCATGTCCGCGCCTTCCTCCAGGTCGGCGGCCGCCTCGCGCATGGCTTCGCGCACGTTGGCCGGGTCCATCTGATAGGTCTTGCGGTCGCCGAACTTGGGCGCGCCCTCGGCGGCCTCCCGGAACGGGCCGTAGAAGGCCGAGGCGTACTTGACCGCGTAGGACATGATCGGGACGTTGATGAAGCCCGCTTCGTCCAGGGCGGCGCGGATGGCGGCCACGCGGCCGTCCATCATGTCGGACGGGGCGATGATGTCGGCCCCGGCCTTGGCCTGGGACACGGCGGTCCGGGCCAGCAGGTTCAGGGTCGGGTCGTTCTGGACGTACTCGTTTTTGACCACGCCGCAGTGGCCGTGGGAGGTGTACTCGCACAGGCAGGTGTCGGCCAGGACGATCAGTTCGGGCCAGCGGGCCTTGAGCATGCGGGTGGCCTTCTGGATGATCCCGTTGTCGTCGTAGGCCCCGGAGCCCATCTCGTCCTTGGTCCGGGGGATGCCGAAGAGCATCAGCGCCTTGAGTCCGTTGTCCACGGCCTCGGCCACCTTGATCTCCAGTTGCTTGATGGAGAGCTGGTATTGGCCGGGCATGGACGGGATTTCCTTCTTGAAATCCTCGTCGTCGGTGTCGATGACGAAATAGAGCATGACCAGGTCGTTGGCCGTGACCTGGTTCTCCCGCACCAGTTCGCGCATGGCCGGCGAGGTCCGCAGCCTGCGTCCGCGATAGAAATCCGTGGGTATCATTATTTCGCTCCAGGAAAGAGATTCAGTTTGACTACTTCTATACCTGTCCGCGCCCATCCCGCAAGTTGGTGCAACAATTCGTGTCCGAAGTCGGGAGCGTCGTGGAACGATTCGAAAGAAAGGCCGGGACCCCGCCTTGAGAGGGGAGGTCCCGGCCTTGGAATGGACTGATTACAGCTTCTCGCCGGTGATTTCTTCGTCGGTGAGGTAGCAGGCGGGGTCCTGGGCCCAGAAGTCGCCGTAGTAGGCCTCGGCGCGGGCGCGGAAGTTGCCGCCGCAGATGTTCAGGAAGCGGCAACCGGCGCAGCGGCCGCCCACGTGGGGGCGCTTGTCCTTGAGCTTGTGGAGCAGTTCGATGTTTTCATCGGTCCAGATCTCGGAGAAGGGGCGCTCCAGGACGTTGCCGAAGGTGTGGTGGCGCATGAACTGGTCGGCGTGGACCTGGCCGTCCCAGGAGATGCAGCCGATGCCGCGGCCGGTGGAGTTGCCCTCGTTCATCTTGAGCAGTTCGAGCACCTCGGCGGCGCGCGCGGGGTCTTCCTTGAGCAGGCGGTAGTAGACCAGGGGGCCGTCGGCGTGGTTGTCCACGGTCAGGACCTCCTTGGGCAGGCCCTTGTCGAACAGGGCGCGGGTGCGGTCCATGATCAGGTTGACCACGTCGCGGGTTTCCTGGTGGTTCAGGTCCTCGTTGATCAGCTCGGAACCCCGGCCAGAGTAGACCAGGTGGTAGAAACAGATGCGCGGGATCTCCATCTGCTCGATGAGGTCGAACAGGTGGGGGATCTCCACGGCGTTGCGCTTGTTGATGGTGAAGCGCAGGCCGACCTTGAGGCCCTCGGCCTTGCAGTTCTCGACGCCCTGGAGGGCCTTCTTGTAGGCGCCCCGGACGCCCCGGAACTTGTCGTGGACCTCCTCGTTGCCGTCGATGGAGATGCCCACGTAGGACAGGCCGACTTCCTTGAGCTCGCGGGCCTTGGACTTGGTGATCAGGGTGCCGTTGGTGGAGATGACCGCGCGCATCCCCTGGGCGGTGGCGTACTTGGCCAGGTCCACCAGGTCCTCGCGGACCAGGGGCTCGCCGCCGGAGAAGAGCAGGACCGGCGCGCCGAACTGGGCCAGGTCGTCGATCATCTCCTTGGCCTTTTCGTTCGAAATGGGGTCCTCGTGGGTGCTCGGATCCACGGCGTGGGCGTAACAGTGCACGCACTTGAGGTTGCACCGCTGGGTCATGTTCCAGACCACCACCGGCTTCTTATCTTTGGAAAATTGCAGCAGATGGGACGGCAGCTGCCCGGATTCGCGGTTGTAACGCAAGGCGTCGGAAGCTTCCACGGCGCCGCAGTACAATTTGGAAATGCCTATCATTAATATACCTCTCAGGTGAAATGAAGGTCTCTCAGGTAGCACACAAAATGCGCGGTGTAAAAGACGAAAAAAGAGGCCAGGAATGGCCCCCTGTCGCGTCCCCGAATGCGAAGATAAGAATTATTCTCGAAAAGTCAAGGGGTCATTGAGCGGCCTGGTCCGCCAGTCGGATTTCAACCCTGCGATTTCGCTGCTGATCCGTCGGAGTGGTCCCGTTGGTCAGGGGGCGGGACTTGCCGAAGCCCACCGTCTCGATGAGGTCCGGGTTCACGCGCCACTTGTCCACCAGGTACGCCTTGACCGAGTCGGCCCGCTTCTTGGACAGGGTGAGATTGTACAGGGCGTTGCCCGAGGCGTCGGTGTGCCCGCCGACCACGATGGAGCGGCCCTTGAACTCCGGCGAGTTCAGGGTCTCGCCCAGGGCGTCGAGCACGGCGTATGACTCGGGCTTGATGGTCGCCTTGTCGAAGTCGAACTGGATGTCCAGGTCCACGCCCGAGATGCCGGGCCGGGGCGTCCCGTCCTCGCCGCCCTTGTCCTGGCCGCCCGCCGGGGCTCCGGAGGACACGGCCGGCGCCGGAGAGGTCTCGGGCGGGAGGTCGGAGCCCTGCGCGCCCGTGGTGGGGCCGTTCATGAGCCCGCTCTTCACCGCCTCGGGGGTGGAGGCGTAGGGATAGTTCGCGTCCGGGTCGGGCAGCCACGCCTTGAGCGGGATGGCCATGTCCTTGGCGATGGCGCGGATCATCTGGTCGAACGGGCTGTGCGACATGCGCGTCTCGTGGACCACGACCACGTAGTCGTCGGGGTCGCGCTGCTCGATGCGCGAGGACTGGAGCATGGACCACAACAGGGTGCCGCTACCCGCGGCGTAGACGTCCACCTGAATGGTCACGGCCGAGTCGTCCAGTGTGGTGCCGTCATAAAAATAGGGCACCTTGCCGAGGACCAGCAGGTCCGCGCCGCGCCGCCTCGCCGATTCCAGGGCCGAGGAATATCCCTCATAGCCGTAGCCCGGGGCCAGCTCCATGGTCGAGAACAGCCGCTCTTCGGTCCAGACGTTGAAGAATATCTGTGTGAACGTGGCGGACAGGGCCGTGTGGTCCGCGTTTTCCTGCTGGATGATGAACGGATGGAAATAGGCGGTCAGGGGCGTGTACTGCTTGCCCTTGGGATGGACCGCGACCTGGAGCGCCGATTTCCTGACGGGCGCGTCCGTGTAGATCTTGGTCTGGTCGGTCAGGGAGAAGCTCACGTGCGAGCACGCGGCCATGGTCAGCAACAGGCTGAAAAGTAGAGCTTTTTTCATGACATTCACCGGCTGATGGTTGAACCCGCCCGGAATCTCCCGGCGGGTTTGCGACGGGACCGGAATCCTTGGCGGGATCAAAGCAATATGTATGCCGGTGAATCTACTGGAGGGTCTGGGTGGGCGAGGGCGCGGATTCGATGGATTCCAGGAGCTGCTCGCGCGACTCCTGGAGCCCCTGGCGCAGGAGCAGCTTCTTGCCGGTGGAGAGCTTCCGGAACTCGGGCCGGTCGGCCAGTTCCGAAAGCCTCTCCATCTCGACGACGACGCTGCGGATGAGCTTGTGGATGTCCCGCTCCCTCGGGTTGAGCTGGGAGGCGAGCAGGGCCAGGTCGCGGATCTCCATGGCCATCTGCTTGAAGGCGCGCGGGTCGGTCTGGCGCGCCAGCTTGCGGTGGGCCTTGAAGGTCTCGATCTTGTGCTTGAACCATCCGAACATAGCCTCTCCCTACACGGTGGGCACCTGGCCCCGCATCATGAGCAGGATGAAGATCATGCCCAGCAACAGGGGGATCAGGAGCACGGGAATGACCTTGATGTAGTCCGTCTTGTGGATGTATTTCAAGCCGATGGCGGTCAGGATCAGGCCCCAGACGGCGTACAGGAACATCCATGCCCCCATGAATCCCACGGTGAACATGGGGATGATCCCAGTCATCATGGGCGCGTAGGCGTAGGCCACGGCCCGGAACGACCCTTCGAACCCCTTGTCGCCCGCCTTGAGCAGGCTGAGAATGCCGTGGTAGAACCCGGCGATGAGGAACAGGGACAGGGCCACGAAGGCAGGGGTGAGCAGCAGCTCGAACAGGCCGTTGGTGGCGTCGTAGGGCACGGCCTGGAATCCCTGGGCCGTGATGTCCACGCCCGGGGTCAGCCCGGCCACGCCCCAGGCGTACTGGACCACGGTCTGGATCAGCGAGACCAGGATGGCGAAGGTCAGGGGCTTGGACAGCCCGTTGCCCACGGGCATGACCGAGAAGAACAGGCGCGGCGAGAACAGGACCAGCTTCAGGGTCAGGAACAGGCCGTGGAAGAAGCCGTAGCGGTCCAGCTGCTCGAAGGGTGGCGGCACCTGCATGGGGGCCTCCCCGCCCTCGTCGTCGTCAGCGAACTCGGCCTGCATGGGGTCCGGGAAATCCTCGTTGAATTCCCCGTTCCAGCCGAGCACGGGCTGCTGGTCCTGCGGGTGGGCCCGGCGGTCGTCACGGGGGTCGCCGTAGTGCTCGTCGTAGGGCTCGTCATAGTGGCTTTCGTCCGGCTCGTCCCGCGCGGTGCGTGGCTTGTCCGGCGGGGTCATGGTGTGCAGCCGTTGCCACAGCCCGTCGCCGTTGTCCTCGTCCTCGGGCAGGCCCGGGAAGGTCCGGTCATCGGGCTCGTCGGCCGGTTCGGGTCGGGACGGGGTCGGGCGGCGCAGGCCGCTTCCTATGACGGGCGGTGTTCTGGTCTTGAACCGGGGATCGGCGGTCCTGCGCGCGGCCGCATCGGGGTTGGGCTCGGGCCGGGAGGCCGGTTCCGGGGGTTCGACGGCTTCGGGCTCCTCGATGAGGAACTCCTCTTCCGGCAGGTCGCGGAACTTGAACTTGGTCTGGCATTTGGGGCAGGTCGCCACCTGGGAGCGGGCGGGTATCTTGTTCTCGTCCACCTCGCGGGTGAATCTGCATTCTGGACATATTATCTGCATTGTCTTTCCTTGAAGGACATGAATATCATCGATGATCGGTCGTATACATTTTGTAGGTCAGAATCAAGCTGTCTGCAATGGTCTGCACCGTTAGGCCGGGTTCTCCTCCAGCAGGAGCATGGACAGGGAGCCCACCAGGAAGGTCGCTTCGGACAGCAGGGCGCGCGGGATGGTCGGGTAGTCGTCGCTGAGCACGTGGCTGATCGCGCCGCCCGAGGCCGCGTCGAACCGCTTGAGCTTGGTGGCCAGGGCCTCCGGGGACTTGGTCAGTCGGCTGTAGTGCAGGATGGGCGCGTCCAGCACCAGGGCGGTGCGCCCCTTAACCCCGGTCAGCCGCTCGTGCACGGGCCGGGTGAAGCGCACGCCGGGCTCGTTGCGGAAGAGCCGCAGCTGGAGGTCGGGCCACAGGCCATAGCCCGCCTTGCAGCGGGTTTCGTCAGGGTACAGGGTCAGGCGCGGGAACCAGCAGGCCGTCAGCCGCTTGACCAGCATGCAGGCCGTGAGCAGCCCCCAGACGTCCTCGCTGAAGCGCTCGTCGCCGTCCAGGAACAGGACCCAGTCCCCCTCGCAATCATCCAGCACGCGGTTGCGCTGGGCCGCGAAGTCATCCAGGGGATGGGCCAGATGGCGGATGGGCGCGGCGCAGGCGAAGTCGCGGTCGGGGGCCTCCTCGGCGTCCCAGAAGACCACCACCTCGCGGACCCAGTCCGGGAACTGGACGAAGAACTCGTCGAGCCCGGGCTCGTCCGGAGCCAGGATCACGCCCACGGACAGGTCCGGGGCCTGTACGCCCACGTGGCTCAGGTACGAGCTGTTGATGGCCTGGTGGGGTCTGGCGTTGACGAACAGCCGCTGGAGATTGCGGTACTGCGTGCGGGCCTCCTCGGGCAGGGCCGGGTTCAGGACCAGGGCCGCGTTGTCCGGGCGCGCACCGCCCATGGCCAGGAGATAGAGCTGGGCCCAGGGCGAGGTGTCGGCCAGGACCAGGGCGCGAGAATTCGGGCCGTTCCACGCCGGGTGGGCGGCCAGGAAGGCGCGCGCCGTGGCCGGGTCGGTCTCGCAGACCACCAGCCGGGCCGTCTCGGGCAGCCCGGCGGCCAGGGCCAGGGCGTGTTCGCCGCCACCCAGGCCGAACAGGACCAGGACCTCCCCCTTGCTCTTGTCGAGGATGCGCAGGGAGCGTTCGGCGAAGGCGGCCACCTCGGCCGGGTCGGACGGGGCCGGGGGCGGGACGGTCCCGCCGTCGCGGAATCCGAATTCCAGGACGGCGGCGGTATATTGTTCGATCAATGTCGTGTTCATTGCGGGGTTCCTTTGCGTCGGAGCAGTTCCAGGTACACGGCCTCGAGTTTGCGGGCCACGGTCTGCATGCGGAACAGGCGCGCTGCCTTGTCCCGTCCGGCCAGCCCCATGCGCCGCGCTTCGACGGGATGGGAAAACAGGTACTTGAGGGCCATTGCATACGCTTCCGCGCTGTCGGCCACAAGTCCGGTGACGCCGTGCTCCACCAATTCGAGCTGGGCGTTGTCGCGCAGTCCCTCGCACGGGTGGGTGATCACGGGCAGGCCGCAGGCCATGGCCTCGGCGATGACCAGCCCGAAGGATTCGCCCGTGTCGTTGGCGTGGGCCAGGACCGAGACCCCGTCCAGAAAGGCGGCGATCGCCGTGTCGGTCTCCACCGGATCGTGGAATTGGACGTTGTTCTCCAGGCCGTGTTCGCGGACGAAGTCCACGGCCTCGGGGACGGCCCCGATGACGTGGTAGCGGAAGTCGGGCACGTCGCGCACAAGCTGGGGCAGGAAGTCCAGGGCGAGCCGGGACCACTTGCCCGGATCGGGCCGGGAGATGCGCCCGGCCACGGGCAGGGAGAAGTCCCGCTCCGCTCTGGCCGCCCGGCCGAAGAAGTCCGTGTCCACCGGATTGTAGAGATACGAGTACCGCTGCGGGTCGGGGGCCATGCCCGTGGTCCGGGCGAAGCGGTCCAGACAGAAGCGCGAGACGAACAGGGTGTGGTCGATGATCGCGGCCTGGGGGCTGGGATCGAAGCGGCCGAAGACGTTGGTCTCCACCACCACGGGCACCCGGGCGCGTTTGATGGGCACGAGCAGTTCCGGCTCGGGCCACCCGGCGCGGTGCACGTGCACGATCCCCGGCCTGAGGCGTTCGAGTACGGTCAGCAGGTCGCCCCCGATGAAGGTGTCCACGCCCGCCGCCCGGATCTGCCCGGCGCGCACGCCGTCCTCCGGGCTGTAGACCGCCGGGACGAACCGGGTCGGATCGAGATTGGTCACGAAGAGCTGCATGACCTTCTCCGTGCCGCCCAGGCCCAGGGACTTGACCACGTGGAGAACGCGAACAGGGGATTCAAACATGGCGGAAAGGTGACACATGCCGCATGTGTTGTAAATGACCGTCTATGGTCCAATGAAAACCGGCCCCTTTCGGGGCCGGAGGATCATCGGTTGGCGTTGTTGTAGGCGTTGGCGGCGCGGAATTTGGCCGCTGCGGCCGCGTTGCGGAGCGGGTTGGGCGCAGTCGGCGCGACGGGTTGGGCCGCCGGTTTCGCCGAGGGCTCGGGCTCGGACGCGGACTGGGCCTGCTTGGGCGTCTCGGCCCGCTTCGGGGCCGGAACGGTCTGCATGGGCATGATCGGGGGCGCCTGGGGCGCCTGCGGGGCCTGGGGCGCGGAGGCCGGTTTGGCCCCGGCGGACACGGTGTCGCCGGGAGCCGCCTTGCCGTCATGGATGGGCACGATCTGGGCGTAGGCCGAGCGCAGCCCGTCCAGGATCTTGATGACGTCGTCGATCATCTTGTTGTCCAGGCGGATGTTCGCCTTGACCAGCTGGGTGGTGCAGAACATGTACAGCTGGCCGAGCTTGGGGGTGATGTCCCCGCCCTTTTCCTTGTTCAGGCTCTCGGACAACTCATGGATGATCGCCATGGCCTTGGATATGTAGATGCCCTTCTTGGCATAGTCCCTGTTGTCGATTTCCCGCTTCGCCCGCTTGAGGAATTTGATCGCCGCCTCATAGAGCATGAGGAGGAGTTCCCCCTGGGTGGTGGTTTCGATCTGGGTCGCCAGATATGCCTTCGCTGGGTTGGCCATCAATTACTCCTTACTTTGCAAGCTGCGCCAATGCCGCATCGAGTTGTCCCTGCTTGAGCTGATACTGGCCGAGCAGGGTGTCGAGCCGGGAATACTTCAAGCGCAGGTTGCGTTCCATTTTTTCTATCCGGTCGTTTTCGTAGGTGATCTTGTCGTTGATCGAGTTCATGATGTCGCTATAGTTGTTCTGCAGGACCGCCAGCGGACCGCCTTCATAGGTGAATTTGTTGTACGGCTTGGTCAGGCTGGTCAACTCGTCGATCATCTCCGTGGCCTTGCCCGCCTTGACCGCCACCTTGCCGCTGTAGGTCCCGGCCCCGGTGTTGTTCAGGCGCAGCGCCATGCCGAGCGCGTCGCCGGACAGCCCGGTGATCTCCCAGCCCGATACCGCTGCATCCTCGCCGTTGATGGTCGCGCTGAGGATCTGCGTCCCGTCGCTGACCACCTCGATGTCGTACTCGCCCGGCTTGGTGGTGCCTTCGATGATGGAGTTGAAGGAGAAGTCCGTGGTCCGGCTGACCCCGGTGGGTTCCAGGGCGAACAGTTCGGCCACGGCCGTGGGGTCCTCCTTCAGGGCCTCGTCGAGCTTGTCGTAGTCGATGGTCAGCAGCCCGTAGGTGGCCGATCCCTGTTCCGCGTCGGTCATGATGCCGAACTGGGACAGGGCGGAGTACTTGTCGCCGGACAGCGTGGTCTTGTCCCAGGGCGTGAAGCCCACGCCGATGTTGGCCGTGATGTTCTTCAGGTTCTGGGAGATGATGTCTATGCCGTAGTTGCCTGTGAGGATGGACCCTTTTGTATCTTTTGGGTCGGTCAGCGAATTGCCGCCCGTGCTGGTGGCGCCCTTGCTGTCGTCCACCTTGGTCAGGGCGATGATCTGGGCCCGGATGGTGTTGACCGCTTCCACGAACTTCGTGACGTTGTCCACGATGTCATCGGTATTCGTGGTCACGGTCAGGCTGACGACCGAGCCCGGGGAGGCGTCCTTGAGGTCCAGAGTGAGGCCGGAAATGATGTCGTTCACGGTGTTGGAGCCACGCTCGATCCAGGTCCCGTTGGAGGCCGGGAAGCCGTCCACGCGGATCTGGCTGTTCTGGGCGTTCTGGGTCTCCGTGAAGTCGCCCGCGCCGAATATCAACGAGCCCGCGTTGGATATGACCAGCTGGTTGTCCGCGCCAAGTTCCTTGCCCGCCAGCTGCAGGTGGTAGGACGTGCCGTCGTAGATGGTCGAAGCCTGGATGATCCCCCGCGAATCCGGGTGGTTGTTGATCAGGTCGACGAATCCCTCCAGGGTGGTGCCCGCCTTGATGTCGTTGATGGTGATGGACTTGCCGCCGTAGGAGAAGGTGAAGGAGGTGTCCGCCGAGGTGATGACGGCGTTCAGGGCGCTGGCCCCGGAGTTCGTGATCAGGATGTCGTTGGTGGCCAGCTGGTTGATGACCACGGTGTGGGTGGACTCCAGGGCGTTAGCGTTGGCCGTGGCCGTGAGCAGGTTGGTGTTGGAGCTGGCCACGCCCTTGGTCATGAACTCGTTCAGGGTGTCCATGCCTTCCAGAGTGGTCTTCAGGCTGAGCAACTGGGTGTTGAGCTCCTTGAACTGCTTGTTCTTGAGTTCCCAGGTGCCCTTCCAGTTCTCCAGTCGGGTGACGCGGCTTTTCTCGACATCAACGAGCTTGTTGATGAGCGTGTTGAAGTCCGTCCCGTTGCCCAGGCCGGCAAAGTTGATCGAACCCGATGTATACGTGGTGTCTGCCATGGCTGCATCCTTAATCGGAAGATTTTTCCCATTCCATTAGGTATGAAATGGACTGCAAGCCTGATGCCACGGTATGAGACAAAAATTATCCAGTAAAAACAATGGGCCGGGCCCCATAGGAGCCCGGCCCGAAAGTCGCCTTGAAGCGATGGGATTACCGGCTAGCCGAGCAGGGACAGGGCCATTCTCGGCATGCTGTTGGCCTGGGCCAGCATGGAGACCGCCGACTGGGTCAGGATCTGGTTGCGCACGAATTCGGTCATCTCGGAGGCGACGTCGACGTCGGAGATGCGGGATTCGGCGGCCTGGACGTTCTCGGCCTGGATGCCCAGGACGGTAACGGTGTTTTCCAGACGGTTCTGCAACGCACCCAGGTTGGCGCGGATCTTGTCCTTGGAGATGATGGCCTTGTTCAGGACATCCAGGGACTTCTGGGCCAGCTCCTGGGTGGAGATGGAGCGGCCGGCGGAACCGGTCGCGCCGAGGCCGACACCCAGAGCGGAGGCCGTGGCCGTGTTGATCTGGATGTAGTAGTAGTCTTCCGAGCAGTCGTTGCCGGTACCGAAGTGGACCTTCAGCTTGCCGGAGGCCTTGAGCCCGGAACCGTCGTGGGTCGCGCCGGACAGGTTGCCGTTGAGCAGGTAGATGCCGTTGAAGTCGGTCGAGTTGGCGATACGGGTGATTTCCGAAGCCATGGCCTGATACTCGGAGTCGATGATCAGACGCTGGTCGGAGTTGTAGGTACCCGTGGAGGCCTGCATGGCCAGTTCCTTCATACGGATCAGCTTTTCATCGATAACACCGAGCGCGCCGTCAGCCGTCTGGATGAGGGAGATGCCGTCGTTGGCGTTACGGATGCCCTGCTGCAGGGACTTGATGTCGGAGCGCATGAGTTCGCGGACGGCCAGACCGGCGGCGTCGTCGGAAGCGCGCGTGACGCGCAGACCCGAAGACAGACGGCGGGTGGATGTTTCCAGGCGGCCGTAAGACACACCCAGGTTGCGCGAAGCGTTCATCGCCATCAAGTTGTGGTTGATAACCAGAGACATAATTTCCTCCTTGAAATTGTTTTGGCTTCCATGCCTAGGTCAAATCCCGGGGTCACATTTCACCGGGAAAACCTTCTTTTGTTGCCCACTTCATCGACCTTGGTGAAGAAAACTTTAGGTCGTCTGAACGATTTTTTATTTCTCTGCACACGGAAAAAAGAACCGGCGGGGCCGATGGCGCGCGGACACGGCCGGAGCGCCCGGAAACGGGCGGATTCCGGCGCGGTGTGGCGCGTCGAATGTCATGGAATTATTGGATGAAATTGTATGGTGGGCAGACCTTGCCGATCAGGCGAAGGTTTCGCGCACAATGTTAAGGAGTCTTTGCAGCCGGATTTCGTAGGTGTGTTCGGCCAGAATGCGCCGGGACGCGGCGCGGCTGACGGCCGTTCGCGCCGCCGGATCGGCCGCGAACCGCTCCACCAGGCCGGGGATCTCCTCCACGTCGCGATAGACCGCGGCCTCGCGGTCCAGGTCGAAGAGATCCTCCATCTGCTCGCGGTGGTCGGTCAGCAGGAACGCCCCGCAGGCCGGAACGTCGAAGACCCGCTGGTTGACCGCGCCCTTCATCTGGCGGCTGGTGCAGTTGAAGTTGATGTTTGATCGCGGATAGAAGCGGGGCAGGTCGTCGTAGTAGTCGAGGTTGGGCAGGAGCCGGACGTCCGCGCCGCCCAGAAGGGAGGCCCAGCCGTCGTCGCCCACGATGAGCGGGGAAAAGGGCAGGGTGGCCCGCACGCAGGCCAGGCGGTACTGCCGGGTGGCCTCCCAGGTGAGCAGGGACTCGGCGGCCAGCCGCTGTTCGCGCCGGGGCAGGGCGTGGACGGCCGCGAACCACTCCGGGCGCTCCCGTTCAAGGAACCGGGCCACCGAGGTCTCGCCCGAACCGCCGAAGGCCTCGGCCACGGCCTCGTATTCGCGGGCCAGGGGGGCGGGCAGGCCGGACAGGGCCAGGCTCCTGGCCACGGGCCCGGTCATGGAGCTGCCCACGAAGGAGATGTTCGCCGTCCATCCGGCGGGGGCCGCGCCCACATCCGGCCGGAACCGCTGCGGGTCCGTGGCCAGGGGCAGGTAGTGGACGTGTTTGAAGCCCCGGGCGCGCATGGCTTCGAGGTTGCCCGCGTCGAAGGTGAAGATGGCCGTGTTGTCCGCGCCGGGGTGGTCGTAGTCGAAGAGGATCAGGTGCGGGTTGTCCACGAACCAGGAGGCCAGCGGCAGGCCGAGGTCGTCGAGCAGCCCGGCCAGCTTGCCCTCGCGGTCCAGGCCGAAGTGGTTGACGGTCAGGACCAGGTCCGGGCGGAAATCGACGACCGCCTTGAGCAGTCCCTCGATGAATTCGTTCGAGCCGGTCTCGCGGTCGCCCAGCGGCAGGCTGCGGCGGGCCACGCCCAGCCGGTCAAGGGCGGCCAGGATCTCCCGGCACAGGAAGTAGTCGGAGTCGAAGAAGAGCACGCGCGGGGCCTTTGCGCGGAATTTGGGATAGCGGGCCATGGACCAGAAGTCCGTGGCCGCGCCCGCCTTGAGGGCCTGGGCCAGGCCGCCGTAATAGACCCGGTCGAGCCGCTGGTACAGGGGCAGGACCACCGGCGCGAGCGGACGGCCGCCGTGTTCGGCCCGCCACGCGTTCAACCGGTCCAGGGCCTTGGCCGGGTCCGGGTCGTCCACATGCAGGCAGGTGCCGGCCTGGCCGCGGGCGAGGGCCCCGGTCAGTTCGAGGAGGGCGTCTTCCCGGTCCACCACGGCCACGGGCAGGCCGCGCGCGAGCAGGCGGTCGAGCCCGTGCCCCAGGCCCGCGCCCAGGAGTACGGGCAGGGCGTCGTCCGGCACGGCGTCGGCCAGCCCGGCCTCGCGCGTACGCCCGTCCCGGCCCCACAGGTGCCAGGTCTTGCCCTGGATGCGGATGCGCAGGTCGGCGAGGGTTTCGCCGTCAAGGACCGGTTCGGCGGTGTACGGGGTGGGGCTCATGATCTGGACCTGTACTGCATTCGGGGCCCGCCCGGCAAGGCCGGAACGGAAAGGGCCGCCCCGGCTTGCGCCGGAGCGGCCCCGTCGTGCGTGCGGAGTGCGGTTATTCCTTGGAGCCGCCGAACAGCCCCTTGATGGCGCCGCCCACGGACTCGCCGGCCTTGCCCGCGCCTTCCTCGACCGCCTTGGACGCGCCCTCGACGGCCTTGCCCACGGCTTCCTTGAGCTGCTTGCCCACCTCGGTGACCGTGCCGGTCACGTCGCCGGTCAACTGCCCCAGAATCTGGGCGAACGCTTCGGCCGGGGTGGTCTCCTTGTCCTTGCCGATGTCCTTCAGGTGGATGTCGGGCAGGTCGATGCCCATGCCCTGGTCGCCGAAGGCGTCGAGCAGGGAGCCGCCCAGGTTGATCTTGCCGTTCTTGACGATGAAGTTGTTGATCTGGATCGTCTTCTCGGAGCCGGTCTCGGACTTGGCCTCCTCGGTCTTCGTCGTGTCGGCTTTCTTTTCCCCGGCCACGGTCTTCTTGATGTTGTTGACGATGGTCTGGAAGTTGTCGGTGTTGCCCCGCTTCTCGTAGCTGATGACCGGGCTGTCCACGTAGATTTCGTCGATGATGATCTTGTCCTTGGTCAGGGAGTCGGTGTTCACCTTGACGCGGATGGTCCCGCACTCGATGGCGCTGGGCATCTTGAATCCGGCGGGGTTGCCCAGGTAGAAGTCGGACAGGGTGCCGGACCCGGACAGGACCGAGATGTCGGCCGAGCCGAGGCGGACCTCGGTCTTGGTGATGGGCGGGCCGAATTCCTCCACGGCGGTCTTGATCAGGTCGCCGAGATTGAGGATGACGAGCACGATGGCCGTGATGAGGCCCGCGACGATGACGCCTGCGCCGATAAGGATGTATTTTTTCATGGCGACTCCTGTCTGGTTGAGTGTGGGACTACTGGGATACGATACGGCATTTGTGATGTCAGGGCAACATCCTATCGGGAATGTTGCGGAAGTTTTGGAAAAAAAATGTCGGCCATGTGGCGCATGTCTTGGGTGCCCGCGCCGCGCCTGCCCGAGTCCAGCGACGGCCCGATCTCGGGCAGGACCTGTCCGGCCCCGTCGAAGACCGCCGGCTCCAGGCGGCGGCACAGGGCTTCGGCCCGGTCCGCGGCCCGGTCCATGAACTCGCCCAGGCTGTCCTCCCGGACCTCGTCGGACACCGGGTCGTGGTAGCGGATGGGACCGGTGACGCGGTCGGCCTGGTCGAGCCACTGGGGCGCATAGAACAGGGCGGCGATCTCGCGGGCCGTGTCCGGAAGCCAGATGGACGCGGTGTGCAGGCTCGAAGCCAGCCAGCGGACCGGGAACAACCCCTGGAATCCGGCGAAGACCCTCAGGGCCGAGGCCAGGGCCGGACCGGCCTTGTCCGGTTTGATGCCCGCCAGGTCCGCCATGCCGCTCAGGGGCAGGGCCTCGAACAGGGCCGGGCCCAGGGAGGCGATCTGGTTGCGGATGCGGTACAGCGGGCGGCCGATCATCTCCGGGCAGGCGGTCATATCCATGAGCGACTCCAGGGCGCGGTGGCGCTGGCGGGCCAGGGACTTTTCGCGCCTGGAGGCGGCGTAGTAGTCGCCGGTCAGGTGCCAGACCATGGGGTGCATGACCGTGTCCGCCCACAGGTGGGAGGCCATGCCGACCAGCAGGGCGGCGGCCAGGCCGGGGTCCCGGGCCTCGGCGGCGTGCCGGGCCTGGAGCCGGAGCAGGGCATAGGTGTCCTCGCCCCGCGCGCCGTGGATGCGGTGGGCCATCCGGGCCATGGGCAGGGCGCGGGGCGTGGCCCCATAGAACAGGGCGTCGTGCAGCACCGCCCCGAGGAGCATGCCCTGGGGATGGGCCGCGAGCCCCGGCGCGAACCGGGTGTCGGCGAGCCGGGCGGCGGTCCTTTCGGCGGTCTTGAAGTGGATCAGTTCCTTGGGCATGGCGGTTGGTTTAAGGTTTGCCTTTTGGCCATCCTACTTGATACCGTCCGCGTGGCAACACAAACTTGAACCCGTCGAGGAGACGATGGTCAAATATCTCATCAACGAGGAATACGACGTGGAGGAGCCCGGCGCGGCCAAGGCCTTCGGCCGGGGCGACAAGCGCGAGGACTACGCCGACCCCTGGCGCGAGACCGGCAACGCGGTCCTGATCGGGCTGCCCGGATCGGGGCGGGCCGAGCTGGCCCGGCTGTTGTCCGGGCGCACGGACAAGTCCGTGGTCAGGCCGACGGACGCCAAGTCTGCGGCCGAGGCCCTGCGGGGGCGGGGCGCGATCATCGTGCTCGACGACCGGCTGGTGGACGACCCCGAGGTCCGGCCGCTCATCCACGGCGCGGGCAAGGTCTTCTACCTCATGGCCGACACCCGCCTGCTCTCGGACCGGGTGGCCGTGCGCGAGGGGCTTGAGGGGGACGAGGCCGCCGAGGACCTGTGGCGGAACCTCTCGGCCCGGCTGGCTGAGGTGGAGCCGACCTTCTACGGCGTGCTCCATTTCATATTACAAGGGGCGCAGTCCCCGGAAGATCTGGTGGACGACGCCCTGGAGAAGATCGGCTACTAGCCGGTCGCCGGTTCGGGCTGGTGACAGTCCCCGCCGATTGCGGTAAGCAGAAAGACCTTTTCACCTACATATATATTGGAGCAGACTACATGCCCGAAAAGCAACTCAGGGTCGAATGCCTGGCCATGACCCCCGACGCCCTGTCCCTCATCTACGCCGCGTTCAGGCAGTGCTACCACGCCGGGTTCGTGGCCGACATGTGGCCCCGGCTGCTCTCCGGCGAGATCGACCCGCAGGTCCAGGCGGACTTCGTGTCCAAGACCATGGAGTCGGGCCACGACAGCCCCATCGAGCACGTGTCCATGACCTTCGCCGTGGAGGGCATCTCCAGGGCCTGCTCCCACCAGGTCGTCCGGCACCGCATCGCCTCCTACTCCCAGCAGAGCCAGCGCTACGTGGCCGAGAACGACATGGACTACATCCTGCCCCCGGCCATCGCCAGGATTCCGGAGGCGAGAGAGCGGTTCGAATCGTTCATGGCCGAGGTGCAGTCCGCCTATACGGACCTGCGCGACATCCTGGTGGCCAACGGGCGCAAGTCCAAGGCCAACGAGGACGCCCGTTTCGTCCTGCCTCAGGCTGCGGAAACCAAGATCGTCCTGACCATGAACTGCCGCAGCCTGCACCATTTCTTCCATCTGCGCTGCTGCAACCGCGCCCAATGGGAGGTCCGGGCCATGGCCGACGCCATGCTGGCCATCTGCAAGGACAAGCTCCCGGCCATCTTCGCCAACGGTGGAGCGCGCTGCGAACAGCTCGGTTATTGCCCGGAATCACCCAAATTCGCCTGCGGAAAATATCCGACCCGGGACTGCCAGGGATAGATTTTTTCCATAGCCTGGGATTTTTTCCCACCGCCGAGAGGCCTCGTCCTTCTTGACGTTTCGGTTACAGTTGTTTTTTTGTTTTTTAATCCGGTTTGTTACACCTGTTCCTAACGCACATGCCCCCGGCAGCCCTAGAGGCGCGGGGGTTTTGCGTCATATTGCCGTGGCCGGGTCCGACGCCGGATTTGTGTAGGAATGATTGTTGTTTGGTATTACTCTTTTATTCCAATAAGTTACGCAAATATGCCCTAAATTACTCCCGATTGCGTAGGATACAGGTTGTCACAAATCCCAAATGAAGGACAAGGAAAAGAGTGTAAGGGTGACTAATCTGGCAAAATATGGTTTCGCTACTGTTGAAAAGCTTATCAACAGCTGTTGAAAGTGTTGCTCTCTAGAGAAATTTGAGAGCCTGAAAACCCTTGTTACACCGGTGTTTCAAACCTCCGGAGCCGAAAACGTCGGCGTGCTGTGGGTTTTATTGTAAATTGATATATTACAGTATGTTATCGCCTCAATATGCTGTCGATAACCTGTCCGAGTCTTGGCCGTTTCATTGAATAACGCGAATTGTCCATTCCCTCCCGATACACTATCTCACACAACATGATCGACACTGCCTGGAAGCAAATACTATTCTCTCTCGAGAAGAGCCTTAACCCTGGTCTCTTCACTGTCTGGATTAAACCACTGCAAGGTCGCGTGGACGGTAACCGGCTTACCCTGACCGCGCCCAACGAGTTCGTGGCCAACTGGGTCCGCGACCGCCTGCTCCAGGTTATCCGCGAGTCCGCCGCCGAGGTCCTCGGCGCGGAGCCCCGCATCACCATCAACATCGGCGCGCGCCAGCCGAACCCCAAGGCGGCTCCCGCCGTGGGCAAAACCAAGGCCGTCGCGGAGCGGGCGCCCCAGCACATGGGGCTTCCCCTGAACCAGTCGCTCAAGCCCGTGACGGTCTCCAACTGGCGTTTCTCCTTCGACGATTTCGTGGTCGGGCCGTCCAACGAACTGGCCTGCGCGGCCAGCAAGTCCATCGGCTCCACCGCCTTCAATTCGGACCATCTCTTTCTCAGCTCCGGACCGGGCCTGGGCAAGACCCATCTGCTCCAGTCCGTGGGCAAGGAACTGTGCCGCACGGCCAACCGCAAGAACATCAAGGTCGCCTGCCTGTCCTCCGAAGAGTTCGCCACCCGCTGGGTGCTGGCCTTCAAATCCGGCCAGGTGAACCAGTTCAAGGCCCAGTTCCGCGAAGCCATCGACGTCCTGCTGCTCGAAGACGTCCACTTCTTCCAGGGCAAGGAAAAGATGCAGGAGGAACTGCTCTGCACCCTGACCGCCCTGCGCGAGCGCGGCTGCAAGGTCGTCCTGACCAGCTCCTTCATGCCCAAGGAATTCAACAAGGTGGATGACCGCCTGGTCTCCCGGTTCTGTTCGGGCTTCCTGGCCCACATCAACCGTCCGGACATGGAGACCCGCCGCCGCATTATCCTCGAGAAGGCCCGACGCATGCAGGTCGCCGTGCCCGGCGAAGTTTCCGAGCTCCTGGCCGAGCGCATCACCACCGACATCCGCCAGCTGGAGAGCTGCCTGAACAACCTGATCCTCAAGGCGCGCCTGCTCAACCGCGACGTGACCATGAACCTGGCCTGGGAAGTGCTCGAGAACTACGCCGTGCGGAACGCCACCCCGGACATTGCCCACATCATCCAGTTCATCTGCAAATGCTACGAGCTGTCCGAAGATGAATTGCGCTCCAAGAGCCGCAAACGCGACGTGGTCCTGGCCCGCAACACCGCCTTCTACCTGGCCCGCAAACATACCGAACTCTCCCTCAAGTCCATCGGCGAACGCCTGGGCCGCAAACACTCCACCGTGCTCAAGGGCATCACCAAGGTGGAACGGGAAATCTCCCTGCAGACGCCGCTGGGACGGCAGATCGAAAATACCACCCAGCGGCTCACGCCGTAATAAGCCCCCCGCATGTTCTCCCGGAGCCGCCCCTTGGTCGACCTCGAGAGAATATTCAAGGCCGGTCGCAAGACCGGCCTTATCTTTTTGGGATGCCTCCGGCGGCCGGGGCGCTGCCCCGGACCCCGCCAGGGAACCTTTTGAAAAAGGTTCCCTGGACCCTCCAAAACTTTTTATGTGCCTTCGGCAGGGTCGTGCGTGCGCGAATTGGCGTGCCTTTTTTTGGATGTGAGGATTCCGAACATCGTGACGGATGCGGCAAGTCGCTTCGCCCACCGCCATACGCGCGGATGCGCATACAAAAAGTTTAGGAAGGGAAGAGGGGATGGGGGTCCGGGGGAAGGGGAGAAGGGGGTACAGCCCGGGTACATAGGTAACACATTAGCCCGGGAACATGGGTAACACTTTGGGCATGAGAGCCTGGAGGTGCCCATGCCCTGGAATGAG